>CAZIQV010000051.1:0-9978 GCA_964541275.1 uncultured Chitinophagaceae bacterium
GAAGCGGCGGCAGAGCTTGCCGGCGATGTGCCGTGCGGTGCTGGGATGGCTGCAAACGATTTCAACCAGCCGGTCGAGGTCGCGGGGACCGCCGCCGGCGGGAATGCGGTGCCCGAGGAGAAGCTTCTCACCATCGTCATGCCAGTCGGCTCGGAAGAAGGCCCGATTCTGATCGGTGGCGAAGACCCGTCCGGCGTCAAACGTCCAGCCGGTCAGACAGCGGGCAGCCTCGGTGACGTCCCGCTGGGTGTAGCCGCCGTCGACGCCGAGGGTGTGCAGTTCAAGGAGTTCGCGGGCATAGTTCTCGTTCGGCTTGTCGGCATGGCCGCGACGGACCTTGTTGGCTGCATTGTCGAGATAGACGAGCATCGCCGGTGACGTTGCCGAGGCCCGAATCAATTCGGCGAAGCGTCCCAGGGCATGCCGCCGAATGACCTCGCGGTCATCGGCTGGCTTGAGAAAGACACAGTCGCCTTTGCCGAGGTCGATGTTGAGGTGATCGCTCCAGAAGCCGACCAGCAGTTCGAAGAGCTGTCGCCGGCTGTAGATCGCCCGCAGCAGGGCATGCCGTACGAGTTCGTCGCGAAGGACCGACCGACGGAAAGCATAGGCATCACCCGGCGCGAAGCCGAGGCTCTCGAACCGCTCAGCCCGCAGGTCGCAGGCGGTGTCATCGATGCGTTCGGGATGCAGTTGGTCTTCAAGCCAGGCCCTCGGCCCCTGTCGGCGGAGCCGGGCGAGGTCGCCCGGTCGCGGGCCGTAGGTCGCCCGGGAAAGCAGGTGGAAGTCGGGGTCGATCGTGCGGCCACTTGCCGCCAGCAGGCTCGCCGGGACCGCCTCACCGAGTTGGCGGCCCAGTTCTGAGACCAGCCCGTCGCAGCCGGCAACCGCGGCCGCGCCGGTGGCGAGACTGGTTTGAATGGCCCGGCGCCGGGAGGGGCTCATCCGTCAGGTCCTTGCTGCGGGACGGATGCGTCACCGATGGCTGCCTTGCTGCCTGCCGCCGGGGCTGCGTCTCGTGGCTGCCGCCTGCCAAACCAGCCTCGCACCTGGATGCCGAGGCCCGTCACCAGCAGCAGGGGCAGCAGGCCGAACCAGCCAAAGATCGGCAAGAGGCAGCAGCCGACCAGCAGACCGCCTCCGCGGGCTGTGGACCGGCGCGGTGTCTCGGCGACTTCCGGCCAGAGCCGTTCACCCACCAGCCGGGCGAGGCCCCCGGCACCAACCAGGGCCCAGATGAGCACCATGCCGACCCCGGCGAGCACGAAGACCCCCGCGGCCCCCCGCGCCACCCGCAACAGGCCGGCGGCCAGCACGAATGCCGCCACCGCTGGCAGCAGGCCGGCCAGCAGGTTTCGGAGGAAGCCCGCCGCCGCCCGCTCCCGCCGTCGGCCGGCTCCCTCGGGGTTCATCGCTTCGGCCACGAGCCAGACCGAAGGCAGGGCCAGGGCAATCGCAACCGCGATGAGCAGCCACATCAGGACGGTCGAAATGAGCATGGCTGGCCTCTGCGATCTCGTGTGCAGGCTTCAGAGAAGCCGACTCAGTTTCAACGCGGTCGAAGCGAAAAAGTTGTCAACGTCCGGCCCGCTCCGCGGTCGCTGCGGCTCAATCTTCGGCACGCAGCCAGGTGACGACATCACCGCGATCTGCGGCCGGCTTGGCAGCCAGCGCAAGCCAGTCCGCAACGGATGGCAATGCTGCCGATCGCTCCAGATCAGCTTTGGACTCGCCGAGCAACAGCAGGGGCCCCCTCCCGCCGGCGGCGACAAAGCCCGGAAGGTCGAGGTAGCGAACCGCGCCCGGCAGGAACAGCGGGTGGCGGTAGTCATCGACTGCGGCAAACCGAAAGCCGGCTGTTTCGGCAGCGACCCGATCGATTTCTCCACCAGCCACTGCCCGGGCGGCCACTGCCAACGGTGCGGTCTGGCCCAGGCCAACCAGATGTACCTGCTTCGGCCGGGCATGGCCTGCGGTGTCCCCGCTCCGGAGATACTTCAGCAGGGTGAGGATGTCATGCACCGCTTGGCAGGCGACCGGATGGTTGTAGCCGTAGGTGTAGCCGGCGAACTCCCGCGGGTTGTCGACGGTTCGCTGCCGCTGGGGATCGGAACTTTTGAGAAACCGCTGCGTCGCCAGCTCTGCCGAGACGACCGTCGCTCCTGCTGCCAGCAGCTGCCTGACTGCGGGCAGCGGGTCGCCATTCGCCCCAACCGCCGCCGCCAGGCCGCCGTCGTCCAGCCAGATGACGACATCGCCCGACCAATCGGCGGGGTAGAGCCAACGAACCGGCAGTTCCTCGTCGTGGCTGGTGTTTTTCAATAGGCCATCCATCACGACGACACCGTCCCGACGGGTCTTGTCGCCGAGTTCCCAGCGCACCTCGCCGGCGGCGGCAGGCGTCCGTCCAAGAATCGTCTCCAGCGCCGGGCGAAGCTTCTTTTGAATCTGCTGCGGAGTTTGCAGCCAGGCGGCGACCTGCGTGTCGCTGTCTTCGGCCAGCCAGCGGAGCAGCTGCTGTTCAAAGGCCGGGTCAGCGGCCGGGGGGGCCGGATGGTCGGCGTCCCAGACCGAAAGCTGGTCGGCAGGCAGCAGCTGATAGTCCCGCTCGATCACGGGATTCTCCAGTCCGAGACCGAACTGCGTGTTCAGAAAGCTGAAGAAGGCCGAGCGGGTGACAGCGTTGTAGTTGTGCGGAAAGTGTTCGCCGCGGTTGAGGAAGACCCGGTCCGCAGCGTCATAGAGCCCGTAGAGTTGCTGCAGTTCCGGAAAGCCCTTGGTCGCCAGTTCCACTGTCCAGTCGTTGGCCGTGTTCATTCCCTGCGGCTTCGGGGCGAAGGTGGCGGCGAACTCAACATTTCCGGTGCCAATCCTTAGCAGGCTGGCGTTCTCGCAGGTGCAGCCTCCCTGCATCGCCGTGCTGACCATCACCACGGGGTAGGAGAGTCTGATGCGGTCGTCGATTGCCGCCAAGATCATCGTCTGGGTGCCGCCGCCGCTGGCTCCGGTAACAGCAACCCGCTCGGGGTCGACCTCCGGCAGTGACAGCACAAAGTCGAGCGAGCGGATCGAGTTCCAGGTCTGCAGGCCCATCGGGCTTTGCAGCCGCATTTCGGCCAGCGGGCTGAACAGCCCCCAGCCCGTGGCGGCATTCATCTCGGGACGCTGCCGCTGGAACCCGTGAATCAGCTCACGGGAAAACTGCTGCGAGTCGGAATCCCCCAGCATGTCCCACTGCCAGACCACGCAGCCCATCCGGGCAAGCTGCACGCACATCGACTGAAACGGGCTCTGGCCGCCCTCTTCAAACCGCTCCTCACCGTTGGCGATCTGGCGGCGGAGCTTTGCCGGGGTCTGCGGAGCCAGCCGGGCGTCCTTCCAGTGGCCGTGGGCAAAGAGGACCACTGGAACCCGACCGGTGATGCCTTTCGGCCGGTAGAGGTTGCCGGTGACGAAGAGGCCGGGCAGGCTTTCGAAGAACACCTTCGAAACGGTATGGTCGCCACGGTCGATCGCGCCGTGCTCGACGACGTTGAGCGGCGTGCGGCTGGGGGCCGGCCAGAGGCCGAGGGCGACCTGCAGCCGGCGGCGGACGAGTTCTCGCCGGGCTTCCCAGGCTGTCCGGTCGGCCGGCGGCGTGAACGGAAAAAAGCCGTTGAGATCCTTCAGCGGTCCGCTGCGGACGTCGGCGGCGGTGGCGGCCCAGCCCGGCAGCAGCATCGTCACGAGCAGCCCGCAGACAAGTCTCCGTCGCCGGCCGGTCCCGTCTTGTGTCTCATCAGTAGATTTCTGCATCGGAACGCACCTCCCATGAAAATCAACGACTCCAGTTGCTCAACCCGAGCCACCTGCGCCGGTTCCAGCGATCCCGCCGCCGTGTGGTATCTTGCCGCAGTCGGGAACGATGTACAAACCGGGGCGGAATGGACCACCAGGTCGCTGGGAGATGTTCAAATGGCGTCGACTTTTCGGAGCGGGGCGGTGGTTCTGGTCGTGACCCTCGCTGCCACCGCAGCGCTGGCCCAGCGGGGGCAGCCGCAGCGGTTTGAATTCTCCTTCCGGGCCAGTGAGCTTGACCCGCGGGTACAGGCCCATCCGGAAGTCGGCTTTGTGCTGGAGAAAAACGGCAAGCCGGATGACCTTGAGCGGGCCTCGGTCGATACGCGGGTCAGGCCCCGGGGCCGGCTGGTCGTCTGGCTGATGGCTCATAATCAAGGTCTTTCCGAGGGTTTGAACGCCCTCGGCCTGCACTACGTGCAGCCCCACTACGCCCGGCACTGGTTCTCGATTCTCAAACCGACCGACCGGATGGCCCGCGGCCAGGTCCGGCTGGAGGCTGCGACCGGAGAGGATGTCAGCGACCAGATCGACATTCCCAAACCCGACGGCATGCAGGAGCGGGTCTTCCAGATGGTTCGCCGGCTCGCCCAAGAAAACCCCCAGGGTCGCTGGGACCAATTCCTTGATCCTGACCGCACCGGAATCGACTGGGAGAAAGTGATCATCAGTGGTGCCTCCCACGGATCGACCACGGCAGCCCGGTTTGCCAAGCAGGTGAAGGTTGCCCGGGTGGTGATGCTCTGCGGGCCGCGGGATCAGGAGCAGGATTGGCAGGCGTTGCCGTCGGCCACACCGCCGGAACGGTACTTCGGGTTCTCTCACGTCCTCGATACCGGCTGGAGCGGCGACCACTACTGCCGCAGTTGGGAACTCCTCGGCCTCAACGAGTTCGGGCCGATTGTCGATGTCGACACCAGCCGGCCTCCCTACGGAAACAGCCGCCGGCTGGTCTCGGCCGCCGATGTCGGCGGTGATGTCAAGAAAGCACACGGCGCGGTGACACCGGGCGGCAGTTCGCCCAAAGATGCCAGCGGCCGGCTGCTCTATGAGCCGGTCTGGAAATATCTCTACACGCACCCTGTCGAGCGAGTCGGTGATCCGACCCCCAAAGATCCCGACTGCCAGCAGGATCATCCGCTGGGGAGCTGATCGGGTCGGCGGGCACCGTGAGGCCGCGGTGAGGGAAGGCTCGTTTCCTGTTTCGAGAAGGTGCGGTCATGAATCGACGCGGGTGGCGACGGTGCTTGCAGCGGTTGGTCATTCCGGTGGTCTGGGCTGCTCAGGTTCTTGCTGCCGGTCTGCTTCCAGCAGCCGCAACCGCCCGTCCGAACATCGTGCTGCTGCTTGCCGACGACCTTGGCTATCGTGACCTTGGCTGCTTTGGCAGCACTGCCGTCGAGACGCCGCACCTCGACCGACTGGCGGCCGAGGGCCTGAAGCTCACCGACTTCTACGCTGCGTCGGCGGTCTGCACGCCGACGCGGGCTTCGATTCTCACCGGTCGCTACCCGTTGCGGTTCGACATCCGTCAGCACTTCCGCGACATCGACCGCTTTTTACCCACCTCGGCAACCACCATCGCTGAGCTGCTCAGAGACGCGGGCTATGCCACCGCCCATGTCGGCAAGTGGCACCTCGGCGGGCTGCATGTCGATCCAGCCGGCCGCCGGTCGACCGATCAGCCCGGTCCGCGGCAGCACGGGTTCGAGCATTTCCAGACCCAGATCGAACAGCAGCCGCTGCGGGGCCGGATGGGGGCCGACCGCACGCTGTTTCGGCAGGGCGGGACGGTGCTGCTGCGGGATGGCGAGCGGGTCGGGCCGGAGGATCCGGCGTCTGCCAAGCACTTGACGGACGCCAACGGCGACTTCTGCGTTGAACTGATCGAGCGGTTTGCCGCCTCTGGCCAGCCGTTTTTTCTCAACTGCTGGTGGCTGGTGCCCCACAAACCGTATGAGCCGGCGCCGGAGCCGCACTGGTCGGCGACGGCGGCACCGGGCATCACCGACGACCAGCACCGGTTTCGCTCGATGGTGCGGCACATGGATGCCAATGTCGGCAAGATTCTCGCCGCCCTCGATCGCAGCGGGATCACCGAGAACACCCTCGTGCTTTTCACCAGCGACAATGGGGCGGCCTTCGAGGGCGATGTCGGCACGCTCAAAGGCGGCAAGACCGATCTGCACGACGGCGGCCTGCGGGTGCCGCTGATCGCCCGCTGGCCGGGCCGCGTCCCGGCGGGCCGGCAGTCGGCCGCCTTCGGCCACACCAACGATCTGCTGCCGACCTGCTGTGCCGCCGCCGGCGTGCCGCTGCCGGATGATCTGCCCGGGGACGGGCTCAACCTGCTGCCCCATCTCGCCGGCTCACCGCCGCCGGCCTGGCAGCAGCGGGGGCCCGTCTACTGGCAGCTCGACCTTTACAAACGCATGCAGCGTCACGAGCCGAAGCCCAAGCCCTATGCCACCGAGGTGGCTCGGCTGGGCCGCTGGAAATTACTCGCCCGGGACGGCGAGCCGGTCGAGCTGTTTGACATCGAGGCCGATCCCGATGAAGCCCGGAATCTGCTCAAGGTGTTCCCCGAGCGGGCTGCCGACCTGGCCAGCGGGCTGCGGGCCTGGCTTCGCGAAGAGCGGCTTGAGCCCTGATCCAGCCGGGTTTTGATGGCTCCGTGCGAATTTGGAGGAATCCTGATGAACAATGCGAACTGGAATGCCCGGCGTGTCCTGCTGGCGACCGTCCTGGTGCTCGCCACTGCCGGACCGACCCGGGCGGCGCCGCCGAACATCGTCTTCTTTCTGGTCGATGATCTCGGCTGGGCTGATCTTAGCTGTGCCGGCAGCTCGTATTACGAGACGCCAAACATCGATGCCCTCGCCGCCAGCGGCATGCGGTTTACCCAGGGCTATGCCGCCTGTCCGGTCTGCTCGCCAACCCGGGCGAGCATTCTGACCGGTCGGCATCCGGTCCGGGTCGGCATCACCGACTGGATTCCCGGCATGGCCGACGCCAGGCGGCCGGCCGACGCCGCCTTCCGCCAGGTGGTCGACCGCGACAGCCTCGCCCTTGCAGAGGTGACGCTGGCGGAGCACTTGCAGGCAGCAGCCGGCTACCAGACCTGGTTCCTCGGCAAGTGGCATCTCGGCGGCGAGGGGTTCTGGCCGACCGATCAGGGCTTCGACATCAACATCGGGGGCTGCGACCGGGGCTCGCCGCCGGGCGGCTACTACGGCCCGTGGAAGAATCCGAACCTGACAGCGCGGGAGCAGGGGGAATATCTGACCACCCGGTTGACCGACGAAGCGGTCGGGCTGGTTGAAGCCGCTGCCGATCGGACCAAACCGTTCCTGCTCTATCTGTCGTACTACAACGTCCACACGCCGATCACCGCCGATACCCGGACGATCGACCACTTTCGCAGGGAGGCGGCGGAGCGGTTTCCCGAGCCTGCCGAGCCGGTGGCGGAGCACGACGCCCGGAGCCGGTCCCGGCAGGACAATCCGGACTATGCCTCGATGGTCAGGGCGGTTGACCTGAGCGTCGGTCGGGTGCTCGAGGCGGTGGCCCGAGCGGGGCTGTCCGACAACACGGTGGTGGTCTTTTTTTCCGACAATGGTGGACTCTGCACGCTGCCCAATCGCGTCGGGCCAACCTGCAACCTGCCGCTGCGGAGCGGCAAGGGCTGGCTCTATGAGGGTGGCATCCGCGAGCCGCTGATCATCCGGGCACCGGGAGTGACCCGGCCGGGGGCCGTCTGCGACACGCCGGTGGTCAGCACCGACTTCTTCCCGACGCTGCTTGAATTGGCCGATCTTCCGTTGCAGCCAATGCTGCATGCCGACGGCATCAGCCTGCTGCCGCTGCTTGAAGGTGCGTCGCTGCCGCCGCGGCCGCTGTTCTGGCACTACCCGCATTATCACGGATCGGGCTGGCGGCCCGGCGCGGCGGTTCGCGACGGCCGCTGGAAACTCATCGAGTTTTACGATCCGCCGGCGATTGAGGTCTACGATCTTGCGGCCGATCCCGGCGAACGGCAGAACCTCGCTGCTGCCGAGCCGGCGGTTCGCGACCGGCTGCTGCAGGAACTGCAAACCTGGCAGCAGGCTCTGGGTGCGCCGCTGCCGCATCCCTGACGGCGGCCCTGTTCACTTCGCAGCGTGACGGCTGCGGAGCGTCTGCAGCGTTTCGCGAACCTGCTCACGGCTGCCGACGGCAACCCAGACAAGATACTGATACGAGCCCGGCTCCAGCAGGTCGCCGGCGGCACTGCCCTCGCGGACGACGCAGTTCCATTTTGAAACCCGGGCTTTGGGAAACCAGAAGCGGCCATAGGTCGCGGGACGGCCGCGTGTCCGCGAGTGCGCCGGTGACCAGACCCCCATCGCATGGTCGCCCGAGGTGGTCGAAAAGATCACGGGCAACGCCTGCTCGCCGGGGCCGTCGTCGAGGGGCGTCAACTGGCCAGCCGGGGTGAGGACAAAGAACCGCCGGAACTCAGGCGGCATGTAGCCGGTCAGCGTCTCGAACGTCGCCTGCCGATGGGCTTCACCGGTTGGGAGCGTGAACGTCACGCGGTAGCGGATGGCGTGATCGAGCCCGGGGGCACCGATCCGCACCTCTTTTTGCAGCAGATGGTTCGAGCGGATCGTCGTGTTGGCCGCGGGGTTGCCGCCGCTGGTTTCGCCGGGACGCAGCCAGAAGGCCATCTGGTTGATCGTGACCAGATCGCGGCCGGCTGCCGAGAGCCAGAGCGGCCGGCTGGAGCTTGTCGGTCCGGCACCGTCGCGTCGGCTGCCCGCCTCGGTCGGATTGAAGCATTCGGCGAAGAAGGCGGTGCCGACATCGAGATTGGAGGCCGATTGCAACTGCCGGCCGTGGTCGGTCGAGTCGATGAACTCCCGCCCGTTCCAACTCAGCGAGTCGATTGCCCCGGCCAGCCGCGGGGTTGTCCGAATGACGATCTCACCCTGACCGGCACGGCCCCGAATGGTCGCGCCGCCGGCGGGCCGGCTCGATGATCCGGAATCTGGCGGTGCGGCCGGGGCGAACGCTTCGGTCGCAAACAGACCGCCCAAAAGCATCAGGCAAAACCAGGCGATTCCGCCACAAACCTCGAGTCGCCGCCGCCAGCTGCAGCGACCACCACCAGTCGCCAACCTGACAGGCTTCAACTCCCGGCATCCTCCTCCGCGGAACCGGCGGCGACTGGCTCGGCGGTGACCACACCGGTAAACACCAGCTGCTTCTTGCCGGCGACCTCTTTGACGTCGACCTGGATCGTGTCCTTGCCCTCAAACTCACCCTTGAGCAGTTCCTCGGAGACCGGATCTTCGATGTAGTTTTCCAGCGCTCGCCGCAACGGGCGGGCGCCGAAATCGGTGTCGGAACCCTTCTTGATCAGGAACTTCTTGGCTTCGTCAGTGAGTTCGAGCTTGAGTCCCCGCTCCAGCAGCCGTTCGCGGACCTTGGCCATCTCGATGTCGATGACCTGTTTGAGGTTCTCGATCGTCAGGTGATGGAAGACGATCACGTCATCGAGCCGGTTGAGGAACTCGGGCCGAAAGACCTTTTCGATCCGCTCGCTCACCCGTGACTTCATGCTGTCGTAGCCGGCGTCGTCCTCGGGCTTCTGAAAGCCAAAGGCCGACTCGTTCTTGATCGCCTCGGCCCCGGCGTTGGTCGTCATGATCAGGATGGTGTTGCGGAAGTCGACCTTCCGGCCGAACGAGTCGGTCAGCCGGCCTTCCTCCATCACCTGCAGGAGCATGTTGAAGACGTCTGGGTGGGCCTTTTCGATTTCATCGAGCAGCACGACGGCGTAGGGCCGCCTCCGGATCTTCTCGGTGAGCTGACCGCCTTCTTCAAAGCCGACATATCCCGGCGGGGCGCCGACCAGCCGGCTGACGTTGTGCTTTTCCATGTACTCGCTCATGTCGATCGAGATCAGCGCGTCGTCATCACCGAACATGAACTCGGCCAACGCCTTGGCCAGCAGCGTCTTGCCGACGCCGGTGGGACCGGCGAAGACAAAGCAGCCGATCGGCCGCTTGGGGTCCTTGAGGCCCGATCGACTGCGGCGAACCGCCTTGGAGATGCTCTTGATGGCGGCGTCCTGCCCGATCACCCGCTTGTGCAGCG
>CAZIQV010000052.1:0-9792 GCA_964541275.1 uncultured Chitinophagaceae bacterium
TCGAGCGTGCCAGAGAACTGATTGCCGGCATCGGGGATGACAAAAAATCCGTCCAAGGCGTTGATGCCGAAGGAGAGGTCCACCGTCGCGGTGCCGCTGGCGGTGAGATCAAGCGCGGAAGGCGCGGTGAACGTGATCGGCAGGCCCGGCATCCCAAGCTCAAAAGCGATCTCAGTGGCCCCCAGCGTGTAGTCGATCACCAGCGGGAAGGCGACCGAGCGGACGGTTTGCTGATCGCCCGCCCCGTCAAAAAAGGATTCGGCCAGGGCGTTGTAGGTGAGCACGTTGCCGGTGGCGTCGAAGAAGCTCGGCAGGCTGCCGTTGGTCGTTTGGCCCGTGATCGCATTGACATAGCTGCCCGTGGTAAGCGGCAGCGAGCCATCGAGCACCAGGCCAGGCGTGGCCAGCACGACGTTGTAGGCGGTCGTGGCCTCGTTGTAGAGCTGTTCGTCGGCCGTTTCCTCGCCCACCGACGGCGTGCCGATGCTGACGATCGGCTGCGAGTATCCCGACCCGCCGGAGCCAAGCGTGATCGAGACCACCTTCAGGCCGCCGTTGCCGTCCTCTCCCATCACGGCGGTTGCCGTGGCCCCCGACCCGGTGCCGGCCAGGTCGAGAATCGTCACCAGCGGAGCCGCCATGTAGGACTCGCCCGTCTGGGTCACGGTGATCGCTGTGATCGTTCCGTCGCTGGAAGTGGCGGTGGCGGTCGCATTCTGGTCGCACTGCGGCACGAAGGCCGGGAGTGTGGCGGCGACGTAGGCGGCGATGGCGTCGTAGGTCGAATAGGCGGCCGCGAACTCCTTCGCGCCGTCGCCCACCACGACCTGCGTCTGGCTGGCCATCGCGGCCTCGAATGTGCTGGAGAAGGCGGTGGACAGGCTCTCGAGATTGGTCTGGAAGACGTCAGGGTTCCCGATCGCGTCGGCCAGCGAGAGCGAGGCGATCGCGTCGTTGGTGATGTCGGGCAGGCCGAGCGCGACCGTGGCGTCTGCCCCCGGTAGGAGGAAGCCCGCCAGCGGAGCCGCCGCCGCATCGTCGGAGCCGCCGATCGTGAACGTGCCTGAGTAGCAGGTCGAGGTCGGGTAGTAGACCGGGAGCACGGCCGAGTAGCTGCCGCCGGTGACGCTACTGGCCAGCGAGGCGGCGGTGAGATCGGCTGCCAGCGTTGCCTCCGCGAGCGTGGTGGCGAGGCCGCCGTCGGTGAGCGCCACCGCGGCGGTCGTGGTCGCGTCGGCATCGAACACGATGGGCATCGTGCCGAGCGTGCCCTGGAAGTCGAGGGCCGCGCCGACGACCTCAATGTCGGCGAGCACCCAGGCCCGGGTGGACGCGGAGCCTCCCACGTAGCCTGCGGTCGAGTAGGCAAGGCTCGGGCCCGAGCCCGACGAGGCCAAGAGCGCGCCAAACGGCGCCTGCCATGAGGCCGTCAGCGAGACCGTCAGGTCGCCAGTGTTGGCCGGGGGCACGACGAGATTAGCAAGCATGCTCTGGGCCGCGGGCAGGCCGCCGGCGAGGGTCGCCAGCGAGCCGACGTCGAGGGCGATCTGCGTGGTGCCGGCCACGGAGTGGAACCAGTTGGTGTCGGGAACGAGCGTGACCGCGTAGCCCGTCCTGCCGCCGGCAGACGCGGCTCTGAAGGCCGGGGTGAACACGCCCGTACCGCTGGCCCAGTCGATCAGGGCATCAAGGTCGGCCGGCAGCCCGCCGACGAGATTGCTCTCGATGCCGGCCACGAAGAACTCCGAAAACCCGGTCAGATCCTGCAGGCTCGCCGACACGAACGGCACGGGATCGGCGAGCAGGCCAGCGGTGTCGGTGGCGGCGAGGACGGCGGCGACCGCCTCGAAGGCGGGTGCCAGATCACCCGCGTCGACGAAGAGCAGCCCCTGGGCTCCGCCCCAATTGGCGTCGGTAAGCATCACTGTAAAACCGCCACCGGCTGCCGCGGTCGCTGAGAGGGTCAGCTGCGGGGCGGCGGCAAACTCACTGCCGATCAGGGTCTCGACCGCGTTGCTCACCGTCGCCCCGAAGGTCAGCTCGTAGGCCTCGATGGTCGCGGTTGTCGTGGCGTTCGCCCCGAGCAACTGGTCATTGGTGAGGATCGACTGCCAGCTGCCGAACGACTGAAAACTTCCGGGCGTGGTCTGGAGTGTGAAAGACACCTCGGGTGTAAAGTTTTCGGCAGTCAGTGACACGTCGAGATAGCCCACCTGGGCCGAGCCGGTGAAGCCCGGGGCGGCGCTGGTGCCGCTCAGACCCAGCGCAAGATCGACGTTGCCGAGACTCACCGCGCCGACGTTGGCGACCGACCAGGCCGAGGCGGGGAAGAGCGCCTGCCCTACGAGCGAGTCGTTTGATTGGGCCGACACATACCAGACGAGCGGCGCATTGCTCGCCGTCGGCATAACGATCGCCAGGTTTTCGGCGAGTGCGAGCGTCGGCGAATCCTCGCCGAGCAGCGGAGCCAGGTAGGCCTGGAGTGTGTAAATGTTCGGCTCGGCGGAGCCGCTGCCGCCGGAGAGCCCCGTTGCCGCCGCGTCGGCCAGCTGGGTGAGCTGGTCGATCAGCTGGTACTGCAGGCTGATGCCGCTGCTAGAAGAGGTGGTGGTCGCCCAGGTCGAGCCGTCGAGGAAGTAAAAGACGTGGCTGACCTCGGAGGGCCCCTGCGGGGCGGCCGAGATGTCGACCCAGGGCGAATCGATCGTGATCACGGGGCTCGAATAGCCGGAGCCGTAACGCGTGAACACAATGTCGACGATCCGCCCGCCTTCCATCACGGCGTAGGCGGCGGCGCCGCTGCCAAACCCTGTTGAGTCGGTGATTGTAATGGTCGGCGGAGCCTGATAGAGCACACCGGGGCTCGTGATTTCCGCTTGAAACACGCCGTCGGTGACCGTGGTCGAAGTGCTGCCGAGGAACGTGAAGTCGGGCAGGCCCTCAATGGCAAGCTCGATCGTGGGATCGGTGTAGCCACTGTTCAGCGTGGCCGGTGGCCCGATTGTCACGACCGGATTGATGTAGCCGCTGCCGCCGGAGAGCAGCGTGATGTCGGTGACGACGCCGTCGGCCGAGACGGTTGCGGTGGCGGTCGCGCCACTGCCACCGCCGCCGGCATCGGTGACCGCAACGATCGGGGGCGACGCCGCCGAATAGGTGGCCCCACTGAGGGCGAGGCTGATCGCCGTCACGATGCCGTTGCTGGCGGTTGCGGTGGCGGTGGCCTGATAGTCGCCGACCGCGATCCCGGTGATCATGCCGGCATTGTCGGTGAGCACCGTCGCGGTCGCGCCAACACCGGTCGCATCGACAACCGTGGCCGTGGGCACGGGCAGGAGATCCATGGCCGTGCTGCTGATCACCGTCGGGGCGGCGACCGTGATCCGGGGGCGGACGTAGCCCGAGCCTGTGGCGGTGATCGTGATCCCGGTCACGACGCCATCGGCGATCGTCGCGATGGCGGTTGCCCCCGTTCCGCTGCCGGCCTCATCAGTGATCGTGACAGCGGGTGCGGCGGCGTAGAAGGCTCCGCCATCGACCACCACGCTGCCGGTGACGCTGCCGGCTGCCCAGCGGGCGGCGACTGTCGCCGGGGCGTTGCTGCCGGAGATCGAGAACTCCGGCTGCGTGTAGCCAGAGCCTGGCGTGAGCAGCGTCACACTCTGCAAGAGACCAGTATTGGGATCGAGGTTTGCGACCGCGGTGGCACCGGTGCCCGTGCCGCCGGCGTCGGTGATCGTGACCGTCGGAGCGGTGTCGTAGGTCTGCATGCCTGCCGTGACGGTGATCACGTCCGACACATAGCCGTCGATACCGAAGCGTTGACTGCCGGGCGAGACGCTGATGGCTGACAGCACGCCAGTGGTCACCGGCAGGGCAGTTGCTTGCTGCTGCTGGTTGGCGAGGATCGCCCCGGTGGTCAGCACCGCGGCGTCGAGGGCGAGCGTGAACTGACGGGTGGCCGTGATCGCCGCAGGCACGTCCTCGGAGCCGGAGAGGGCGAGCTCCGAGACACCAGCCACCGCCAGCGCGTCGATCGCCTCAGCATCAATGGCGAGTTGGCCGCCGGCAGTGGAGATGTCGGCGTAGCTGACGCCGATTGCCAGGTCGCCCGCATACTGCAGGCTCGCCAGCCCCGAGGGACTCGCCGCCTGCGTGGCATTCGTGAGGAATGTGCAGGCGTAGGTGCGGCCGGCGGTGACGCCGATCTGCCCACCCGTGGCCGCCGTGGCAAACACGCCGCCAACTGCCAGCGTCGTGCCAAGCCCGCCCGATACGAGCCAGCTGCCGCCGGACGTGTTTGCGGCCCGGCCCACGACCCCGCTGAAGGCTGCCGTCGGCGTGATCGCCCCGCCGGTGGCGATCTGCACATCCACGGTCGAGAAGCCCATCGCATAGCTGCCGGCGGTCGAGAGGCCGGAGAGCAGGGCGGGGGCGAACTCCACCGGCAGCTGCGTCACACCGGTCGCCGAGAGCAGCTGCGAGGTGGCCGCCCCGATGAGCGTGTAGGTCGGCGCGGCCGATGTGCCGCCCACCGCGAACACCAGTGGTGTCACAAAGGCGGAATCGACACCGGCCGGTAGTTCGGCCTGCACCTGCATTGCCGTCGGCAGGAAGCCGGCGGAGAAGGTCGTGGTCGGGTCGATCACCACGCTGCCCGAGTTCGTGTCAAAGGCGGCGGCGTTGTCGGCTTCTGCGGGGCTGCCGCTGGTCGTGGAGGCGATGATGTCGAGCGAGCGGACCGCCGCGGTTGAGAAGGCTGCCAAGGTGCCCGGCGATACGGCCGCGGATGTGGCGGCCGTGAGCCAGCTGCCCGAGGCGGTGGCTGTGCTTTGCATCGCCACCACGCCGGTGGCGGTGTCCTGATAGCCGAAGAGATAGGTTGCCCCCGGCGAGAGGCTGCCGAGCGTGGGGAAGAACACCGCCGCCTCATTGAGCCCGATCGCAGTCACTTCGATCGCGTCGCCTACCGCCGCCACGATGAAGTCGGTTCCGCTTGTCGATTCGAGCAGCACAGGCGCGATCGAGCCGGTCGCGTTGGCAAAGAACCGCACCGCAGTCGGCACAAAGGCGGTCGTGTAGGCGCCGCCGGCGAAGGCGTAGGTGCCGAGCGTTGCCGTGTCGGTGTCTGGCCGGGTTACCGAGCCGCTGCCGGCCTGGGCGAGGCCCGTGAAGGCGGAAAGGGCGTAGCTGCGGCCGCCTGTAAGTCGCGTGCCGGACGACTGGCCGAACGTCGCCCCGAGGGCCAGCGACGACCCGGTGGCGGAGGAGAGACTGCCGGCCGTGGCCAGCCAGCTGCCGCTGCCGGATTGGAAGTCGCCGCCGATCATCCCGGGGAAACTTGCGGTCGTGGAGATCGTGTCGGCTGCCACGCTCATGGCGCGGTCCGTGAAGCCGAGCACGTAGGTCGCCGTCGCGTCGGGGGCGAACTGGGGCAGCACGAGCGGCCAGGTCTGAAGCCCGGAGCGGGTGACGGCCAGCGATTGGCCCGCGGCTGCGAGCGTGTAGGTCGCCGTCGAGCCGCTGCCGCTGACGGCAAACACCAGCGGTGTCACCGACCCGCCCGGAGCGTTCGCCACGAATTGGATCGCGGCAGGCATCGTGGCTGCGGTGTAGGTCGTGCCGGCCGCGATGGCCACCTGACCCGCCGCGGTGTCGTTGTCGGGCAGGGCCGTCGGCGTGGCCGCATCGCCGACGAGGTTGTGCTGGTTGAGCACCTCGAGCAGCCCGCGGAGCGTGGCAAAGGTCGGTGCCGAGCTCACCTCGGCGGTGAGATTGCTCGCGAGCACGACGGCATCGAGGGCAGAGGCGGCGGTGCCCGTCGCGTCACCGAGGCCCTGGAAGGCGATCGTGTGAGTGCCCTCGGTGAGGGTGAAGGTGGGGGTCGTGAACTGCTGCCAGGCGGCCGTGAGCAGATCCTCAGCGGCCACAGTCATCACCACCGTGCCGTCCACCAGAATGCTCAACCCGTTGGCCGTCACATCACCGTCACTCCGCTGAATCGCCGAGAACGAGAGCTGATACGTGCCAGCGGGGAGATCGTACAGAGTTTGTGTGATCGTCCCCTCGTCCTCGAGGAAGGCGGCCTGCTGGCCATCGGGAGCGAGCGGTGAGTACCACTCGCTGCCGTTGCGGGCCAGGCCCGAGGTGCCGGTGAACACCCATTGCCCGCCGGAGGGATTCACCACGTAGGGCGTCGTGCTCGTGCCCGCATAGGGCCCCTCGAAGCTGCCGTTGCCCAGTTCGAGGGCGGCGGTCTGCTCGGCAAAGAATCCCAGGGCCGACAGGGCATTGGCCGATCGGGTGCCGATCGGGTAGTCGCCCGTTGTTGGGTTCAAGGGCGTCATCGTGAAGCCGGTGATCGAGGCGTCGGTGGCGTAGAACTCGAGAAAGCCAGGGCGGCCGGGCGTCTCCCGGCAGGCGAGACCGGTGCCGGCGAGCTGTGCCGTGAAGCGGGCGGCGATGCCCGCGGCGAGCAGCGGGCTCGACTGGCTGAACGCCGGGGAGTCGGTCAGGAAATTGCCGACAAGATCGACGGAGCTGACAGCCGACCCGCGGCTGACGGCGAAAGTGGCCCCGTAGTTGTTCACTGGCAGCCAGCCCGAAACCCGGCTGAAGGCTGGAATCACGAGCAGCCGTTCGGTGAGCAGTGCCGCGACATCATCGAGCCCGGTGCCCCAGTCGTAGTCGATGACGTCGCTGGAAAATGGCACCGTCAGCCACGACGAGCTGTCGAGGCCAGCGAGGCTGCCACCGGTGCTGTGCAGGCCTGTCGAGACGAGCGCCGGCACGTCGAGCTGGGCCAGCGCGAGCGCGTCACCCATGTTCGTCATCGTCCAGTTGGGCTGCGAGTAGCTGCTCGTGGCGGCCCAGGTACGGGTCGACGTGGGCAGTGACACGGTCGGTGCCGAGGCACCCGCGGGCAGAGGCTCCCCGGCAACCTCGCCCGCGAAGGGTAGGCTGGCCGCGACCGTGATCGTGCCGGAGGTTGGGAAATAGCTGGCGGACGCCTGGGTGTAGCTGAGCGCCGCGACGGTCGAACTCGTTGCCGTCGTGCCGCCGGGCAGCGTTGCTGAGGACGTCGCCGACTTGAGGTTGGCCGCGGCGGTCGCCGAGAGCGAATACGAGCCGCCGACAATGGTGGTGTCGAGATAGCCGAGCCCGGCGTCGAGGTCGAGGTCGGTCTCGGTGGCGGTCGCCGCCCACGAGGTACTGATTCCCGCCAGCAGGTCGCCGGCGGTGTCGAGGGCGAGCGTCAGCTGGAGCGTGCCCGAGGCGGTCACGGGGATCGTGGCCGTGGGCCCGCGGCGGAGCTTGAGCACCTCGTCCAGGCTGCCCGTGGAGACGACCGCCTGGTACGTCTGCGAGGGGCTCCAGGAGAGGACCACGCCGTTCTGGGCCAGGAGTGAACTGAGCGAACTGCTCGTGATCGTCGTGGAGGCAATGGGATCGCCTGAGGAATCGAGCGTCATCCGGGTGGCGTCGTTGCCATTGCCCGCGGCGTCTGCCAGCGTGCTACCTGACGTTTCGTCCGCCTTGTAATAGGCGAGCAGGCCGGGGGGTGAGCCCTGGAGCGACAGGTTGTAGTTGGCCGCAACCTCCTCTTCGGTGAGCGGCCGCGACCAGATCCGCAGCTCGTCCAGCTGCCCCTGCCAGGCCGGGTCGGCCGCATTGTTGCTGTGGCCCCACCAGTTGCTCTGCCGCGTGACGTCTGCAACCGGTGCGTTGAGGGCGAACGTGTCGCTGAGCGTGCCGTCGACGGAGAGCATGGCCGTGGTGCCGCTGACGACCACCGAGACGTGCTGCCAGGTGTTGCCCATGAGCACGCTGCTTGAGCGGTAGGTGGTGTCGCCCAGGCCGAGGGTCAGGGCTCCACCGTCGAGGAAGACCGCGATGTTGGTACCGTTGGCATCTTCGGCCTCGCCCAAGTCCACGATCGGCTGGTTGCTCACCGACAGATCCGAACTGTTGAACCAGGCCTGGATTGTGAAGCCGTCCGAGGAGCCCAGCTCAAGGCTGGGCAGTTGGGCAAACGCCGGCTGTGCCGTACTGCTCTGCAGCCCATAGCCGGCGGCGGTGGCGGTGCCGGCTGTCGCGGGGAGCATCTCGGCCGTCCAGGTGCCGCTCGCGGCGATCTCGTTGGCGACGGCCTGCACGTCGGCCACGGTGGGAAAGGGGTAGGCAGTGTCAAAGCCGCTCCAAGTCGTCTGACCATTGCCCTCGACATCGAGGCCAAGGATGTCGCTGAGCCTGACCGGCAGCATCTGGCCGAGCGAGACATCGAGCCCCGGCACCTGCGGCAGCGCGTCTTCAGCCAGCCGCAGGCTGTCGGCCACCGTGGCAATGCCGGAGAAGGCGAACAGGCCGCCCTCGGTGGCCGAGACGAGGCTCGGGCCGAAGGCGTTGGGGTTGTCGAGCGGATTGGCACTGGCGATCAGCGGGTTGTCGGCCGACATGTAAATGAAGTTTTTGTAGCCGGTCTCAAACCGGTCATCGATCGTGGCCGAACCGAGGACGTCGGGATCAGCCCAGGTGCCGATGTACGGGACGAACGGAGCGGACTGCTGGTAGTCGCTGTCTTCGATGATCTCTTCGGTCGAATACCAGAGCGTGCCATCGGGCCTGTAGGCATAGATCCAGAGGGACTCACCGCGAATCAGGATCCCGAAGGTGGCGAACTGCTCCATCGGGGCACCGCCGATGTCGCTCCACTCACCAAGCACCGTGTTGGAGTAGGTGTCGTCGGTGGTCCAGCCGGTGAAGGGGCCGCCGTTGCCCTGGCCGGTGGGCAGGTTCAGCTGCGGACCCACCTTGCCGCCAGAGTTCCAGCGGGTCTCCATGATGTCGATCTCGCGGCTCCAGCCAGCGGGGCCGCCGTCCGCACTGCCGTCGGCGTAATACTGCGGGCCCACCCGCGGATCCTCCCGCTCGGCGAGATAGAAGGTTTCGACGAAGGAGTTGTCGGAAGAGCCGGTGGAGCCGATCTTGATGTCCATCTGCCAGAGACCGTCGAAGCCCGAGCCCGGGCCGTAACTCGCCTGGTAGTTGGCATCGAGCGACGCGGGAAAGGCCCGGCTGCCGTAGTTTGTGCCGCCGCCGGAGTCGATTGGGGCGTTCGACTGCCAGGCTGCCCCATCCTCGATCGTCCAGCGGCCGTTTTCGGAGCCGTAGTCGAGGGCCCAGAAGCTCTGCCCCGGCGTCGCCGCCGGGCTCGTGTTGCCCATCCCGCTCGTCCAGCCGTCATTGGAGATGACCGGCGGCGCGAGGTCGATCGCGATGTCCTGCCAGTTGTCGGTGTAGCCCGACGCGGCCGAATCGGCGCTGTTGTAGTTGAAGGTGGCGAGGTTGCTCAGGTCATAAAGATAGCTGTTGCCACTCGTGTCGACACCGACATCGATCACCGATGAGCCGAGGATTTCTGTGCCGCCGGCGACAAGGATGTTGAACTCGAACTCCGTCCCCATGATTCCGCCAAGCCGGTCGCCCGAGGCGATCACCGTGCCCACCGCGGGGCTGGCGTTGGTTCCGGAGACTGCGGTGAACTCGATGTCGTAGGTGGAGTCGTTGTTCCAGCCCCACTCGGGTAGGACGACCGTGACCAACTGGCCTGAGATATACCAGGGCGCGCTGTCGATGTTGCTCGAGTAGCTCTCGCTATAGTCGAAGCTCAGCAGGCCGGTGCTGTCAGTGAGGCCCCAGTTTCCACTGTCGTCTTGCGCTGAAGTCACCGACGCCGTGCCGATTGATGTTCCCGCGTCGCTGGGATCGCTGCGGACGTCGATCGTGTAGGTC
>CAZIQV010000053.1:0-9701 GCA_964541275.1 uncultured Chitinophagaceae bacterium
CATGGTTGACCGTCATCTGGCCCCTGACCGTGGCCGGCAACAGCAGGAACAAGAATAGCGCACACACCCGCCAGCCCGCAGCCTGATGGCAGCTTCTTGTCATGAAATCCTCAACAGGGAAAGTGAACGCCCGCAGGAGAGCCTGAACAGCCGCGTCGCCGATCAGTCCGCGAGTTCGAAATCGTGAATGTTTTCACCGTCGGGAGTGATCGTGACGGTGAGCGGAGAAGATGCCGCCTGCCGATACCGCCGCGGAATGTCGGGGCGGGGCTTGACCGACGGCGGCTTGCGGCCGGTGACAGCGTCATCGGCCCGGGGCTCAAAGCCCTCAATCCAGGGAACGATCACCACCCGGGCCTCACCGAGAAAACAGCCGTCACCCTTGCGAACCGTCGTGAGGCGATAAACCCCTTCGCCATCGGTGCGGCCGAAGGCCTCGGGGTGGCCCGACGGGATGAACCGGACGACCGCACCGGGAACCGCCGCCTGGTTGAAGGTCACCCGGCCGCTGACGGCGGCCATCTCTGATTTTCCACAGCCGATGGCCGCCGCCGGGAGCAGCAGCACAATCGCCCAGCGGACCGGCACGCAGCGGCTGTTCAGGGGCGACCACGGCGGACGCGGTGGCGACGTGATGACGTGTCCTCCCATCGGTCTACTCATTTCCGGTCGGCTGCCCGTCGTCATGGATAGCCAGCAATTTGTAGGTGGTGGGGTTGATCGAATCGGCAACCCAGCTGACCGAGCCGTCGGCCCGGGCGAACTGAGCACCATCGCCATGGGCCGAGCGGAAGGCGATTTTGCTGTCGAAGTTGCTCCGACCGGACGAGTTCGTCTTGCTGCACAACCGGGTGCCGATCGTCCGCTCAACCCGGGTCAGATTATGCGTTTGGCCATTCGGAAAATGGTTGCCGTGAATAAACCCGCCCATCGCCCAGCCGAATTGCCCTCCGGAGAGACATTCGTTCTGGTCACCGTCGTCGTCGACCCCCCAGTCCGACTGCTCACCGATCACGAGGACATGCGAAAGCCCGTCGGTGATCTGGGCCGGCTTCACACCTGTGTTGAACACCGGCCCCTTGCCGCCATTGCTGCTCGCGGCGTCCCTGAGGGACTTGTACGTGGCCTCATCAAAAGGAAGCGGCAAAACGCCGTTGGAACAGTCGCAGCGATCGTTGACCGCGTGACCGGTATCGCTATCGGGGCAACGGTCGGATGGGGCCCCCCACGCCGTGTCGCTCGCCCCCATGATGCCCGCATAGCTCGCCCGGAGCGATTCGCCGTAGCTGATCGCTTCAACACTCGGAATTGGGCTCGACGGGCAGACCAGCATGGGATTGCGGAAGCCCTTCAAGGCCGCCTGCTTCGCCGTCGAGCCAGAGTTGTTCATGCCAAGGTTGTCAGTTGTCGACCAGAGGGTTTGGACCTCAAGCTTGCCGAACATCGTCTCCTCTTCCAGCTGCGGCAGAATTGCGGCAATCCAACTCAGTCCAAATTGCGCTCTCCCCAGCATGCTGCCCGGGGGAAAACGCTGATGAGCATCGAGAAAGCTGTGCATGGCCAGGCCGAGCTGTTTCAAGTTGTTGCCGCATGACGACCGGCGGGCCGCCTCCCGGGCCGCCTGAACGGCCGGCAGCAGCAGGCCGACGAGCACGCCGATAATGGCGATCACCACAAGCAGTTCAATCAACGTAAAAGCGGCCGGCCGAATCTGCTTGGCCGCCGGCCGGGCTGTCCCTGAGCATTGGTAGAGCATCGGTTGCTACCCCCCAAAAAAGCGAAATGCCATGATATGAGCAGCCGCGAATGCAGCAGCCGCCAAGAATTAGCCGAACCGCATCGTTTTCCGCACCGGCTGCAACTTTTTTTTGGCATTGCTGCGGAATTTCGGGCACTTCGGCTAATTCCTGTAATTGTTTTACGACCACAGCGGCCGCTATCCATGCCTGTTTCCAATGATTTCGTCGCCCGGCTCACGAAGTCGCAGCGGCAGCTGCATGCCTTCATTTTTTCGCTGGTATGGAACCCGGCCGACGCCGACGACATTCTCCAGGAGACCAACCTCGTGCTGCTGCAGAAAGCCGAGGCGTTCGACGGCAGCCGAGATTTCCTGCCTTGGGCGTTGCAGTTTGCCCGGTTTCAGACGCTCGCCGCCCTCAAACGCCAGCAGCGGCTGCGGCTGGTTTTTGACGACGCCCTTGCCCGCACCCTCGCAGACGAGGCGACGGCGGCCGAACCTGTCCTCGACGCCCGGCGGCTGGCCCTGGCCACCTGCCTTCAGAAGCTGCCACCTGACCAGCGCGACCTCCTGGTCAAGCGATACGAACCAGCCGCCTCCGTCGCCGGATTGGCCGCGGCGATCAGGGTCACCCCCAAAGCGCTCTCTGATCGATTGCGGCGGATCCGGCACGTCCTGCTTGAATGTGTGACAAAAACACTTGCTGAAGAGGCGGTGGTATGAGCGAGCCCTCAGCTCCGACCAGCAGCCGGGATGACTGGTCTCCCGACGAACTTGCTGCCCTGCTCAACACCTTGGCCGACGGCAGCCTGAGCGAGCGGGAACAGCGGCGGCTCGGCCACCTGCTGCAGCAGAGCGAAGCGGCCCGGCAGGCATTCCGTGAATTCGCCGCCCTGCACGCCGGCCTCTATTACGATTATGCCACTCTGCTGACTCCCAGCCTCCCCCCGCCGGATGAGTTGAGCGACGAATCGGCCGGGCTTGCGCGGCTGGCAAGGTCTGCCGATCCGGTTGATCGGTGGTCGCTTCGGGCGGCCGGGGTTGACGGCCAGCTGGGCGTCGGGCAACCGTCGGCCCCGGCGACTTGGCAGCGGCCGGTTCGTCTCAGCCTTGCAGTTCTCACGGCCGCGGCGATTGCTGTCGTTGCGATTGCCAGCGGGCTGTTCCAGCCCGACGCGAATCGGCCGGTCGCTGAACGTCCGCCGCTGGCCCACGTGACCCGGGCCCACTTTCTCGTCCCCGGCGATCCGGCCCGGCCGTTGTGGGTCGGGCAGCCACTTGAGCCCGGGCTTGTCGCCCTGCTGAGCGGCGGCATCGAACTGACGCTGCGCAATGGCGTCGTCATCACCCTCGAGGGACCGGGCGAACTCGACCTGCAGGATGAATTGCATGCCTTTCTGCGAGCCGGCAACGCCACCGTGCGGATGCCCAAGGGCATGCACGGCTTCCGCCTGGCGACGCAGGCGGCCGACGTGCTCGATCTCGGCACCGAATTTTCAGTGATGGCGGGTCCAGACAGCGTGACCGACGTGCAGGTCTTCGATGGCGAGGTGATAGCGACGGGGAAGGGCATGGCTGGCGCGGGCCGGTTTCCCCAACGGCTCTCCGCCGGTGAGGCGATGCGTTTTTCGCCCACGGGGGCGACAACACCCACCGCGATCAGGTGGCATCCGCGCCGGTTCGTCCGTCGTCTGGCAGCCACGGTCGGAACACCCGACCCGGGGCCACTCGACCAGGGCGATCCTCAGGCGGTCGCCCTCGATCTGCAGGGCTTTGGCCGGCCGAACCAGCGGGAATCGCTTCCCGTCGTTCGCGTCCAGACGCCACCGCAGATCGACGGACGGCTTGATGACTGGCAAGAAGCGATCAGCTTCTTTGTGGCGCGGGATGAACAGCAGGCGGCAGCTGAATGGGTGGAGGGCCGGCTGATGTATGACGAGCATTATTTTTACATCGCGGCCCATGTCGGCGATCCCTTTCCAATGCGGAATGCCTGTGACCCGGAGGTCAATCCCTTCTTCGGCTGGCGGGGCGGCGGCCTCCAAGTGCGGCTTTCGACCGATCGCACCTCAGGCTGGCCCGTGACCGGAAATGCGCCCGCCTATTATGCCAAGCGGCAGGAAAGCCCAACGCCGGCTGAAATCGCGGCGGCGGCCAACCCTCGACTGAACCACCTGACGATGTGGTATCACGCCGCCAGCGGCACGGCCTGCCTCACTGTCAGCCACGGCATGGACACCGATACACTCACGGTGAACCCTGAGGGCTTTCGGGCCGCCTACCAGATGGACGCCGACGGTCGCGGCTACGTCGCCGAATATGCCGTTCCTTGGCGGCTGCTCAACTGTGCCGACGATCCGCCGCGGTCGGGCGACGTGCTCGCCGTCACCTGGCAGACGATGTGGGGCGACGAAAACGGTCTGCTGGAACGGGACCGGCTTTACGAGTGCCGCAACCCAATCGAGCCGCGGCGGATCTTCGTCTGGGAACGCGCCGCCACCTGGGGCCGGGCCGAATACCGGTGAAGGTGCCGGCGTCGTACGTTGCAGGTTCGCGGTCCGGGAGCCTCTACCCCCCCGAACCGGACGTCGTCCGGCCCATCCCATATCGGAAAACAAGCGCATAACGTTGATTTTCTGATATGATCTGGGCATGGCTGGGCTCGAGGATTTTGTCGATCGGCGGCTGGCGATGGGCCATGCGTTCTTTGCCAAGCCGGCCGCCGTCGGCGAACTGCGGCAGTCGCCGGCGGCCGTTCAAGCCGCCATCGGCCGGCTCGTGAAAAAGGGCCGGGTCGTTGCCCCGCGCCGCGGCTTCTACCTGATTCTCCGGCCGGAGGATCGCGTGCTCGGGGCGCCCGATCCCGCCCGCTGGATCGATCCGCTCATGAGCTACATGGGTCTGGGCTACCGGATCTCGCTCCTCCGCGCAGCGGCCTTCCATGACGCCGCCCACCAGGCGGCGATGGTCTTCCAGGTGATAACGCCACGGCAGCTTCCCGCGATCTCGATCGGCAGGCAACGGGTGGAGTTTCTCTATCAAGCGACCGGAGCCTTCACCGCCACGAATCGGCCAGAATGGCTAAATCGCCTGAAGACCGATGCGGGCTTCGCTACGGTCGCCGGGGTCGAGCTGACGCTGCTCGATATCTGCCGCTACTTCCACCGCGCCGGCGGCATCAATGGAGCCGCGCAGGCCGTTCACGACCTTGGCAGAAAGGCCCGCAGCCAAACGCTCGCCGCCGCGGCGACGGCGTACGACAACACGGCGGTGCGACGGCTCGGCTATCTGCTCGAACGGTTCGGCCACCACCGCCAGGCCCGGGCGCTCCGTCCGTTCGCGGCCGCGGCGAAATGTTTTGTGCCGCTCGATCCTTCTACGAAGCCAGCTACTCGCACGCTGGCCGCCCGTGGAGAGCGAAGCCTCACCTGGAAACTTCTCGTGAATGTCGACGTGGAGATCGACGGATGATCCCTCGCGGGCACATCCAGCAGTGGGCTGCCGTGGCTCCCTGGCCGGATCTCCGCCAGGTCGAGCAGGATCTGATCATCTCGCGGGCCCTCTGCGACCTGTTCGCCGACGAATTCCTCCGCGACAAGATCGCCTTCCGCGGCGGCACGGCGATTCACAAGCTGATGCTTCCCCGACCCTTGCGTTACTCGGAAGACATCGATCTCGTGCAGACCCGGGCCGAACCGATCGGGCCGGTGATCGATCGCGTGACTCGCGTTTTGTCGTGGCTAGGCCGCTGCAAGCGATCCCAATCGCAGCATTCGACAACCCTCGTATTCCGATTCACTCCCGAGGAATCACCAGGTGAGTCGCTTCGGCTCAAAATCGAGATCAACACGCGCGAGCACGGCAGCCGAAACGGGCTCTGTGGCTACGCGTTCGAGATGGTGAACGACTGGCATCGCGCCCGGGTGGCGATCATGTCTTTTGATCGCGAGGAACTGCTCGGCACCAAGCTGCGGGCCCTGCTGCAACGCAACAAGAACCGCGACCTTTTCGATCTCCACGAGGCGTTGCTTCTGCCTGGGATCGACCACGGGTGCCTGATCGACTGCTTCGAGTACTACTTGGAAATCGAGGGCCGGCCCATCACGCGAGCGGTCGCCGAGGAACGGATGCTGAAGAAACTCTCCAAGAGCCTTGCGGAAGACGTGGTCCCGCTCCTGCCCGCTGGAACGACCTTCGACGAACCGACAGCAATCGTTGCTTTTGGTCGCATCTGGCAGGAACTCATCTCGAAGCTACCGGGCGAGCCGTGGAAGTCGTCTCGGGCGGCAATCGCCGAGATTCGGACCACGAAGATTCCCACGCTGCTCGACGGCGTCGTGGACTGACGACAACCGCCCGCCAGGTCTACCGCCGCTGAGCCCCCCGCCACCTGCCTCTCCCGCGCGACGAAAAACCGATCCGGATGGATTGGGATTGCCAGGGCAGGCCAGCCGATTGGGGTCGGCCCCAGGCTCGGTGAGCCCAGGAAAGGGCTCGGCCGTGGATTTTTTGCGGGAAATGTGCCTGCTGGGCTAACTTTCTACGTCAGTGTGTCATTCTTTCTCAAGCCGCCCGATGCACCCCGGAAGAACACGTGGCACGAGCCACTCACGATGAAAAAGCCCCGTCATGTGGTCGTCGTTGCCGTCATGCTCCAGGCGCTGGTGAACGCGGCCAGCGCGGCCCCCGAACCGTGGACGGCATCGCGGGTCAACGGCACTCCTGAGCCGCCCCCGCCGCTGCGCTCGCAGCGGGTCTATGAGCATGTGCGATTCACCAACGCGACCAGCCTTGCCTCGGCCCCCGGCTGTGACCGCTGGTTCGTCACCGAGCTGTACGGCAAGGTGTTTTCATTGCCGCCTGACCGCGGCTGCCGCGAGGCCGATCTGTTTCTCGATCTCAACGATCTGGTCGCACGGCTCAACGCCGACCGGCCCGCTGCTGAAGCGCTGAAGCCCGGTGGTATTTTTCATCTCACCTTCCACCCCGACTTCGCCACCAACCGCTTCTGCTACCTCTGCTACACCGTCGGCGACCAGGATGAACTACGCCCACCCTACCAGGAGAGCACGCGGGTGGTGCGGCTCACGGTCATCGATGACGACGGTGTGCCCCGCGCCGATCCGGCGAGTGAAGTGGAGGTGATCACCTGGCCGGCCGGCGGCCACAACGGCGGTTGCCTCGCCTTCGGCCCCGATCGGATGCTTTACATTTCGACGGGCGACGGTGGCGATCACTTTCCCGCCGACGGCAACAAGACCGGCCAGGATGTGTCCGACCTGCGGGCCGCGATCCTGCGGATCGACGTCGACCATCCGGCCGCAGGCCGCGGCTACTCGATCCCGCAAGACAATCCGTTTGTGAACGTGCCCGGCGCCCGCGACGAGATCTGGTCGTTCGGCCACCGCAATCCGTGGAAGATGAGCTTTGACCGGGCCACGGGCGACCTCTGGGCGGGTGACGTCGGCCTCGAGGTCTGGGAACTGGTCTGCCGCGTGCAGCCGGGCGACAACTATGGCTGGAGCCTCACCGAGGGGAGCAACCCGATCCACGCCGACTGGCCGCAAGGGCCGGCGGCAATCACCAAACCCTGGTTTGAAGTGCCGCACACGGCCGGCGCGTCGATCTCCGGCGGCTACGTCTACCGCGGCACGCGGTTTCCGGAACTGGTCGGCCGCTACATCTTCGGCGACTGGGTGACCCGGCGGGTGTGGAGCATCGGCACTGGCGACGACGGACCCGGCCCGCTCGTCGATCTCGTCCCGCCCACGATCCGCGTGATCGGCTTTGCCGAGGACCACGACGGCGAACTCTTCATTCTCGACTACGACGATGGCTCGATTTATGAACTGCTGCCCAACGATGCCGTGGCCGATGCCGCGGCTTTCCCGCAGCGGCTCTCCGAGACCGGGCTCTTCGCCGACACGGCCAAGCAGACGCCGATGCCGGGCGTGACGCCGTTTTCTGTCGCTGCCGAAGCCTGGGCCGACCATGCCAGCGCGCGGCGGTTCATCGGCCTGCCCGGCAGCGGGTCGGTCAAGCTCAACCCCGGCAAGGCCCGCGTCGCCGGCTCGATGTTTTCGGTGAAGCTGGGCTTTCCCGCAGGCACGGTGCTGGCCAAGACCTTCTCGCTCGAGATGACAGCTGGTGACCCTGCGACCGAGCGGAAGCTCGAAACCCAGCTGCTGCATTTCGATGGTCGCCACTGGCACGGCTATTCGTATGCCTGGAACGAGGCCGGCACCGACGCCGACCTGGTGCCAGCGGCGGGCGAGAGCCTGCCGCTGACCGTCACCGACCCGGCTGCCCCGGGCGGCGTGCGGCAGCAGACCTGGCGGTTCCTCGGCCGCAATGAATGCCAGCGGTGCCACAACGAGTGGGCCGAGACAACGCTCGCCTTCAACGTGCCGCAGCTCAACCGCGAGGTGCCGGCAGCTGCTGGTAAAGAACCGGTCAACCAGCTGCAAGCCTTCCGCGACCGCGGGCTACTCGACGATGTGGTGGTCGAGCCCGACCTCGAGATCGACCCGTTTGCCACGGTCCAGCGTCCTGGTCCGACAGCTGATCTGCCACGGCTCGCCGATCCGCACGACACGACCGCACCGCTCGACGCCCGGGCCCGGGCCTATCTCACGGTCAACTGCGGCGGCTGCCACCGGCACGGCGGCGGCAGCGTGCCGCATGTGCATCTCAACTGGGAGATTCCCACGGCCAGCCTCGATGTCGTCGGCATGTCACCAGCCCGCGGCGACTTCGGGATCAAGTCGGCCAAAGTGGTTGCCCCTGGCGACCCGCACCGCTCCACGCTCTGGTATCGGATGGCGACGAGCGGCCCGGGACGGATGCCGCACATCGGCCCGGAGCTGGTCGATGACACAGGCGTTGCCTTGATCGATGACTGGATTGCGTCGCTGCCGGCCGATGCAACCGCCCGGCGGCAGATCGCCAGGCTGGTGGCCCTCGACGAGCCGACCGTGGCCGAGCAGGAGAGCCGCAATGCCCCCCGCGAGCGGTGGCAGATCGGGCGACAACTGGCTGGCAGGAACGGCCGCCAGCGGCCCACCGACGCCGACCTCGCCGAGGCCGAAACGACCCGCCTGCTGAAGCTGAAGGCGCGGGCAGCTGACCGCAGCCGCGAACGCACGGAGTTGCTTGACCAGCTCTTCACGGCCACCGGCACCGCCTCGACGCTTGCCGACGCCGTGGCTGCCGACACGCTGCCCCCGGCCACCCGGAGCCTGGTACTCACCCAGGTGGCCGCGGTGGAGCCCGTCATCGCCGGACTCTTTGAACGGTTCCTGCCACCGGCGCAACGGGTGCAGCGGCTGGGTGGGCAGATTGACCCCGGCACAATCCTCAACCTCACCGGTGACGCCGAACGGGGCCGGCAGCTCTTCGCCACGTCAAGTCTGATGCAGTGCCGCAGCTGCCATGCGGTGGCAGGGCAGGGGGGCGGTGTCGGGCCGGCGCTCGACCGTGTCGGCAGCCGCCTCAGCCGCGGGCAGCTGCTCGAAAGCCTGCTCGAGCCGTCGAAGACGGTGGCGGCCGAGTACCGCACGTGGCTGGCTGTCACCGACGACGGCAAGGCGGTGACCGGCCTGATCGTCAGCCGCACCGATGCGTCCGTAACCCTTGTCGATGCCGCAGGCAAGCGGACCGAACTGGCCGGCGACGCCATCGATTCACTCGATCCGCTTGCAACGTCACTCATGCCGGAACAACTCCTGCGCGACCTCACCGCGAGCCAGGCCGCCGATCTCCTGGCCTACCTCAAGTCGCTACACTGACCAGCAGCCGTCAGCAGCACTCGGAGGTTGTCAGATGAGACCGCTGTCACGTGAAGAGGTCCGTGAGGTCGATCGCCGGGCGATCGAGGCTTTTGGTGTGCCGGGGGTGGTATTGATGGAAAACGCCGGCGCGGGGGCGGCCCGGCTGCTGGCAGCTGTCGGCATCACCGGGCCGG
>CAZIQV010000054.1:0-9659 GCA_964541275.1 uncultured Chitinophagaceae bacterium
GCATCGTCACCTCGGGGCCCTGTCGCTGCGGCAAGTCGAGCAGCCGGGCGAGGATATCGGTCGGCCGACCAGGTGTGGCGCAGTCGCGGCCGAGCACACTCCAGCCGAGTTCGTGGAAGGAGGTGGCAATCCGCGTGCGGGAGAAGGCAGCCACAACGCCGAGATCCCGCAGCCGAGCTTCGGCTGCCTGCACCAGCCGCTGGCCGTGGCCGGCACCGCGGCACTCCGGCAGGATGGCGACCCGATCGAGCACGGCGGCTTTGACTGGTGTCTCGCCCACCATGATCGTTCGCGGCGAGATCTCGATGTGCCCGACGATCCGTCCGGCGAGGCGGGCAACGAGCCGGTTGGCCGGATCGTGGTCGGGATGGTCGACCGCGGCGTGGAATTCCGCCCGCGACGGCGGTGTCGGCAGCCCCGAGAGCAGCTGGAGGATCTCGGTTTGATCACCAGCTCGGGCGGGGGTGATCCGGCATTCTTCCGACATCCAGGCCGGCGGTGTCAGGTCGACCGGCGGATGCTCCGGCAGGTGATGGACAGCCTGCCGTTTCTTTCCGGCCCGGCGGCTGAAGACGGTGCCGGCGGGCCGAATGTCGATTGTGCTCACCGCAGCAGAACGTCGCCGGCTGTCCGCCTGCTTTTTCCGCGGCGCGGCGACGGCCACGGTGCGGAGATCGCCGTTGACGCGACGTCGGCCACCGGTCTTTGTCGTGCTGCCCGTTTTGCCCGCGGGGCGTTTGGTGGCGGCCGGCTGTCGGCTCCCCCGCCGCGGTGACCGGCACCGACGACGTTGCACCATCCGGAGCCTGCGATTGTTTCTTCCCGAAAGCGAATGCTCAGACGCCATGTCGTCTCCTGTCCCTAGGAGTACCAAATCCATTCCGTTGGTCGACACAATATGCCGAACTTCAGTCGATTTCCAGTAGCAGGAAGTCGCGCAGAGTTTTTTCCGGGAAAAAACACCACGGAAGCTCGCGACTCCTGAGCATCCTCGCGGCGTGAGCGGCTTCGGTCAACGGCTTGACACGGTCGAGCAGCCGCCGCCGTATCGGGGCGGTGTGAGCGGCGAGTTGCTGGTTGGCACCGCGAATTTCCTGGCACCGCCGTCGTGCAAGGGTCGGTGTTGGATGCGTCTGAATCCACTGCCGCTTGGCCCGGACGAGGTCGCGGATCGACTCCGGCTGTTCGGCAACCGGTTCCAGGTAGGTTTCCGGATGGTACTCCAGATCGCGAAGCTGCCGGTGGACATCAGCGAGTTCGGCCGCCGGGTAACGCGATTGCAACTCGGGGAATTGTCCCGTCAACGGGAGCCGCAGGGTTCCGGAAACGACGGCATGGCGAGGCGGATCGCAGCCTGTCAGGCTGCGGATGACATCGTCGGTGATCTCGTCGTAGGCGGCCCCGCCGATACCGTGAACGAAGACATCAGCGACGAGCAGACGGGCGATCAACGTGGTGACGATTGCCCGCGGCCGCAGCCGCAGGGCATGTTCCTCCATGCGGGAGAGGGCATCGACCCATTTTGACGGCGGAGTGTCGAGGGAGATCGGGAGTTCTACCCGCAGCGTGTCGAGATCGGAGATCGCCAGGACGCCGGGGGTCGCGGTGTTGGCGAACACCCGGCGGCGGCTGAGGTCGTCCTCCGACCAGATCCACCAGGGCACTTCGAGCCAGGGGCCTTCGGCGGGGTCGATTGTTCGCTCAGCCAGATCGGGCATCGGCCGGGCCCGTCCCCGCTGGCGGTGCCGGCGGCGGTAGTTTGCCAGCGCGGTGTTGTAGGCGTCGTGCAGTTCGCGGCTGCGGGCCAACAGCCAGGCCATGAGCACCATCACCGTCGGCAGTCGCATCAGCTCGCTGACCGGTATCTCCAGCGTCTCCAGCCCCCAGCGGTCTTCCAGCTGATGCCGTGCCTGGGCGATGGCGAGACCGAGCCGATGGCTTTCGGCGGCCCGTTCGATCGCCAGCGGCCACCACCGCCGGAGCATGCAGTCGGGAACGAGCGGCGACAACAGTTCGCCGGCACGCTGACCGAAGCTGCGAAAGCAGTCGGGGTCGACGATGGCGCGGTCTTCCCAGGCGATGGCCGGGCCGGGACGGTCAAACGGCACTCGGACAAGCCGGGCGGCGGCCGGCGTTCCCACGGGGACGCCGACTGTCGCCTCGCGGCAGCAGTCGGTGTCGACGACGAGATTGACCGCCGTGCCGCCGAGCCGCCGGGCGTAGGCGTCGATCGCGAAGTTCTTCAGCCAGACTCCGGGATGAAACAGTTCCGGCTGGTGCCCCCCCATGATGATCGGGGCGTTGATCCAGTCCGCCGTGCTTGAGGGCCGGTGGGCGTCGCGGTAGCTCGAGGTGTATTCAAAAGCGACCGTCAACAGTTCCCGCCGGGTGGCGGCAATCAGCTCCCAGAGTTTCAGATCGCCCACCCGCGTTCCAAAAGCGGCTCGAAGCAGACGGTTGTTGTCGACCAGCTGGTCGATCGCCACTCCAGGACGTTCCGGGGTGGCAACCGGCGGCGGATCGAACAGCCGCTCGCCGGAGTTTGCCGGCGGACGGTGCCTGCGTTGATAGGGGCTGGGGGGGCTGCTCACACGTCGGCCTTTGACTGCAGAGACCCCACACCATACCCGAGCCTGCCGGTGTCGGCGGCGGCGAGTCCGGCGGCCCCAGCCGCGCGGTCGAGAACCTCGCGGTAGTGCGCCAGCCGGGTGGCGGCATCGTCGAGGGAGCCGCCGAAGCTGCGGCTGGCGTCGAGATAGACCAGCGGCACCGGCAGTTCCCGGATCACCAGCCCCGCCGTCGCTGCCTGCACCCAGACCTCCAGCGGCATCGCGTAGCCCGGTTCTGTGACGGTGAGCGTCAGGAGGGCCCGACGGGAGTAAGCCTTGAAGCCGCAGAAGGCGTCGGTGAGCGACAGGCCGAGCCGGCGGTTGATCTCGGCGGTGATCTGCTGGTTGATCTGCCGGCGGCTCTCGGGGGCCTGGCTGTCGCCGGGGAACTGTCTCAGGTAACGACTGCCGCTGACGATGTCGACACTCGGATCGTCGGCATCACCGACGGCGGCGATGAACGACGGGATCAGCTGCGGCTGATGCTGCCCGTCGCAGTCGATCGTCACCAGGCCGGCGAAGCGGCCGCCGTCGTCGCGGGCCGCCAGCGCGGCGGTGAAGGCGGTGGCGAGGGCGGCGCCGTAGCCCCGGTTGGTTTCGTGGCGGATAACCGTGATGTCGCGCCGCTGGGCCTGGCGGGCGGCGAGCAGCGCGGAGGTGCCGTCGGTTGAGCCGTCATCGACGACCAGCACATCGGGGGCGTGGCGGACGACCTGATCAAGCACCGGGTTGACATGGTCCTGCTCGTTATAAACAGGCAGGGCGGTCAGAAATCGACTCATCTGTTCATCCCGCCGGACGGAGGCCCGGCTTGAGGGTCAGCGGGCGGCTGGGTGCCAGACCAGCGGCTCGGTTTCGGTGCGGCTGGCCCAGCAGAGCAGAGCGGGCAGGCGGGCGGCGATCTGGTCAGCCAGCACGTCCATGGCAAACCGTTCACTGGCATGGTGGCCCACCGCAATGACCGCGAGGCCCTCGGCGACGGCCTCGAGGGCGTTGTGCAGCTTCAGTTCGCCGGTCACCAGCGTCTGGCAGCCGGCCGCGACCACGGCGGCGACGCTTTCCCCGCCGCTGCCGCAGACGATGCCAACCTTGCCGGCGGGCCGTTCGGGGTCGCCGGCAAGATGGCAGCCCGGACAGCCCAGCGCGGCGGACAGGCCTTGGGCCAGCTCGGCGACGGAGCGGCCGGCCGGGTCATCGCCCATCCGACCGAAGCCGACGGCGGCCGCGGTCGCGTCGGGCTCGATCGGGCTGACCCGCTCCAGCTCCAGTTTTTCGGCCAGTAACGCGTTGATGCCGCCCGCGGCAGAGTCCCAGGCGGTGTGGCCGCTCCAGACGCCGATGCCGGCTGTCAGCAATTCCAGCAGGACTTCGCCGGTGGCCGTCTCGGCGGTAATCCGCTGGACCGGCCGGAATGGCAACGGATGGTGGCTGACCACCAGGTCGGCCTGCCCGTCGACAGCTTCTTGGGCCACCGCGGGCGTCAGCGTCAGGCAGGTCATCAGCCGACTGACCGTGGGGCGGCAGCGACCGACAAGCAGGCCGACATTGTCCCAGTCGGCTGCCAGCCGGGGCGGCGCCAGCTGTTCGAGTTCGGCAATCACGTCAGGGAGGGATGGCATGCTCTGGCAGGATACACTGCTGCTCGGTCGATGTCCGCGAAAAACCCCCGAGTCTCTGGCGGGGAACAGCGACGCGGCCGTGTCCCTCGCGAGCGGCGAACCATGCAACCTGCGCGAATCTGTGTGCCACTGCTGCCGCTCGCCGGCGACTTTCGACACGGCCTCGACACGGTCCGCAACCTCGGCGTTGGCGGCGTTGAGATCGACGGCCGGTACGGCATCGACCTCTCCACCCTGACTGACACGGGCATCCGGCAGATCCGCAAGTGGCTCGACGACGCCGGATTGCAGGTGGCCGCCGTCAGCTTCCCGACCCGGGGTGGCTATGCCGAGGAAGACCGGCTGGAGGCTCGAGTGGCGGCGACCAAATGGGCCCTCGCTCAGGCCTGGCGGCTCGGGGCGTCGGTGGTGCTCGGCAGGCTGGGTGAGATTCCGGCAGCCGATACCCCGGCCTGGCGACTGCTCATTGACGTGCTTGCCGATCTTGGCCGGGCCAGCCAGCAGGCTGGAGCGACGTTCTGTGCCGAAGCGGGCCGGGCCGCGCCGGAGGAATTGCTGCGGGTGTTGGCGGCCGTGCCGGCGGGCAGCCTCCAGCTTGATCTGGTGACAGGAGGGCTGTTGGTTCATGGCCACGATCCAGCGGCGGCAGCCGCCACGTTGGCAGGCCACCTCGGATTCGTCCATGCCACCGACGCGGTGCCGGGCGCGTTCGCCGGCCATGGCCGGGCGGTGCCGCTGGGTACCGGCCAAGTCGACCTGCCGACCGTGCTGGCAACGCTCGAGGAGCGGGGCTACCGCGGCTGGATTGGCCTCGAGGCGACCGCCAGCAGCCAGGCCGCAGCCGCGGAGGAACTGGCAGCGGCTATCCCGCGGCTGATGCAGTAGCTGCAGCCAGCGGTGCGTCGAGCGGCATGGTTTTTACTGGTGGGCGTCAAGCCGAACCAGCAAAAGCAGCAAGCCCGGGGATTGACACCGACGATTTCCCAGTCCGCGTCGGGGGTTTCATGAGGTCATCTGAAAGTCGTCTGATGCCAATTCGATGGATCGGCGTCTGGCAGATTCAAGGCAGCGTCATCCGTACACCAGCATCGATTTCACCTTCAATTTCGCGAGCCTTCGCGAGCCTTATTGACACCGGGCCGCGTCGCCTCTGTGGTCTTGGGGCGTTCGTGGTGTTCTCCCGTGATCGGGATTGCCTTGAAACTGCCCAGGGGACGAACTAAAAAACCAGTATGAAATCGCAGCGGCGGTTCATCACCTGGTGCGCGGTGCTTGGATATGCCCTGGTCGTTTCCGGGCTGCCGCTCGCGGGATTTGCGCCGGCGGGGGGTCATTCGGCTGCTGCGGCCAAGCGGCTGGCGAGCAAGGACCGTTCGACGCCCTTTCCCTGCATGGATACACCCTGCGGCTGCGTCTCGGCCCGGCAGTGCTTCACCGACTGCTGCTGCCGCAGTCCGGCGGAGACGCTCGCCTGGGCCCGGGCCAATGGCGTCACGGCCGGTGTGCTGCTAGCCCTCCAGCGGCGAGCCGACGGTCCGGCAGAACCGAAAGCGGGCGGCTGCTGTGCGACCTCCGCTGCTGAGGACCTCAGCGAAGTCTGCTTCGAGTACGACTACCTGGCGGCGGCTGGCGAGCCGGCTGCCGCGGTGGAGGTGGCCGCAGCCGAGGCAGACCTGCCTGCCGCCGAAGTGGCCGTGGTGCCGGTGTCAGCCAGCACGATCGTGCTGAAATCGGTGCTTGCCTGTGACGGCCTGCTGACGGAATGGCTGGCTGCGGCAACCTGTCTGCCGCCGCCGTCCGTGACGGCAGTGGCCTGTGGCGACTGGCCGCCGGAAGTTCTGTCGCTGCGCACCGCCGGCGTCCTCTGCGAACGGGCCGAGCCCGCCGCTCCTCCTCCCCGCGTGGGCTGAAGGTTTTCGTTTCGAACACCTTCGCCCACCCGTGGTCTCACCGCCAGATCGTCTGGCGGGCCCGCGGGTGTGGGCCCACCCATTTTTCGAGGAGCATTCGTATGTCCAGTCTGCGCGGCCGTCGGGCGTTTACCCTGATCGAGTTGCTGGTCGTTATCGCCATCATCGGCGTCCTGGTCGGATTTCTGCTGCCAGCCGTGCAGCAGGCCCGCGAGGCAGGCCGGCGATTGGCCTGTACCAACAATCTCAAACAGCTTGGCCTCGCCATGCACAGCCACCACGACGCCAAGCGGCGGCTCCCGGCGGGTTATGTTTCACCAGGTGTGGCGGCGGCCGATCCGTCAGCGAATGAAACGTCCAAGGGCTACGCCTGGGGGCTGCTGATCCTGCCCTACCTGGAGGAGAACACGGTCTTCACCGCGGTCGATCAGTCACTCGAAGCGGCCGGCACGCCAAATGAAACGGTGGCGGCAGCAGCGTCGCTGAACGTCTATCGCTGTCCGACCGACGCCCCGCCGGCAACCTTCGAGGTCAACAACGGCAGCAGCGTGACGCTGCCAAGTTCCAACTATGCCGCCATCCTCGGCTGGAACAACGTCACCACCGAGGCGGGCCGGGGCAACGGGGTCTTCTTTCGCAATAGCGAGATTCGCTTCAAGCACATCACCGACGGTCTTTCCAAAACGATTTGCGTCGGTGAGCGAAAGCACCTCCACGAGTTCTTCGACCAGGGACCCTACGCCGCCAACACCACCTGGTACGCGGCGGTGCCGGGGGTCAACCGCCCCGCGGGCATGGCGATGATGCCGATGGCCACCGAGGGCCCCGGTTCCCTGGTGCTTGGGCATGTCGGTCAAAGCGGCATGATGGCGGGCAAGACACCCAACCACACCAATCACATCGTCCATTTTAGCAGCAGCCACTATGGCGGAGTGGTCTTCCTGCTCTGTGACGGGTCGACGCACTTCGTCGCCGACGACATTTCGTATGAGCTGTTCAAGGCGCTCGGCACCCGGAGCTTCGGCGATCAGGTCAGCCTCTAGTCAGCCTCTAGCTGCTTGAGGAAAAAACCGTTCAGGGCCCTGCCGGTGAATGCGGGCGGTGCCTCAGCCCGCCGGCGCCGGACTTGGCAGTTGTCCGGCGATGGAGGCCGCGGCGATCGCGGCGGTTTCAATCCGGAGGATATGCGGGCCGAGTGACACCCGGGCAAAGCCGGCCGCCTCGGCTGCGGCCATCTCCTCGGCGGTGAAGCCTCCCTCGGGACCGACAGCGACCAGCAGGCTGTCGCAGGCTGAGTTGGCTGCCGCCAGCAGTGGTCCGCCGCCCCGGTCGGCGAGCAGCCGTCGGCCCGTTGGTATTCCAGCCGCCGCCGATTCCAGCGTGCCGGCCGCAGCGATTTCCAGCAGCCGGCAGCGGCCGCACTGCTTGCAGGCTTCGACGACGCCGCGTCGCAGCCGGTCGACTGCCGCCGGCGTCGGCTCGGCCACCCCGCGGGATGTCCGCAGTGGCACGAGCCGGCTCACTCCGAGTTCCGTCAGCTTTTCGACGAGCCACCGCTGGCGGTCACCCTTGGGCAGGGCGACCGCCACGGTCAGCCGCGGTCCGTCACGGTCCGGTTCACTGACCGGGTCGCCCAGTTCCAACCCGATTTCGTTCCGGCCGATGCCGGTCACCGTCGCCGGCCACCACCGGCCGGTGCCGTCGAACACCTCCAGATTCTCGCCGGGCTTGGCCCGCATGACCCGGGCGACGTGGCGGGCCTCGTCTCCTTCGAGCACTGCCCGGCTGCCGACGGGGGGGGTGGCGAGAAAATATCGCTTGCTCATCGACAAGCCGCCCTTTGGGGTTTGGCGGAAAATGATGCTGACGGCACCGCAGGCAACGTTCTACGCTTGCGGCATGGTACGCGAACCCTGGAACTTCACCGCGCCGCCTTTCGCCGCCACGCTCGCCCCGGCGGCATTCTGTTGCGGCCGGCCGCAGGAAGAGGCGCTCGCCCGGCTGGAGTGGCTGTTTGAAGAACGGCAGCGGTTTGCCCTGATCGTCGGCGCTGAAGGGGCAGGCAAGAGCCATTTGGCGACCGCGGCGGCCCGGCGCCTCGGCGGGCTCGGTGCCGAGACGGCGTTGCTCTCGCTGCGGGGCGTGTCGTCGGGGGAATGGCTCGACCTGCTGCTTGAGCGGCTGCCGCTCGATCACGCCAGTCGGGTTGAGCCGACAACGGCGTGGCAGAAGCTCGAAAACCGGCTGCGGGAAAATCGGCTGTTGGAGCGGCCGACCGTGCTGCTGGTGGACGACCTTGATCAGGCCCCGGCCGATGCCGTGGCGGGTTTCCGCCGGCTGATCGGCAGCCCGGAGCCCCGCTTTGCCTGGACGCTCGTCGTCGCCACGGCCACGGCTGCCACGGTGGCGAACCTTCCTGACAGCCTGCGGAACCAGGCGGCGATGCGGATTCCACTGGCAGGCTGGTCCGAGGCTGACGTCAGCCGGTTTCTGGCCGGGGCTGTCCAGCGAGTCGGTGGCGACCCGGGCATTTTTTCACCGGCGGCGGCGGCCACGATCAGCCGCTTTGCCGACGGCATGCCGAGGTCGGTCTGCCGACTGGCCCAGCTGGCCCTCGCCGCTGCTGCCGGCGACGGGCTTCCCGGGGTCGATGCCGCCACCGTCGAACGGGTCTGGCGAGAACTTGCCCCGACCGAAGCTGCCGCCATCCCGGCCCCCTCCAGCATCCATCGGGGTTCCCCCACCGCGGTTCCGCGGCCTCGCGTTCGGGCGGTCCGCCAGTTGTTTCAGGATGGCTGAAGCCGGCGACCGGGCGACTACGCCGATACCACGGCGGCCGCTGCGTCGGGTACGCTGATAGCTTTGGCATCCGCTGCCGACAGGGACTACCACGTTGGGAAAACGCAAAGAACGCGCCGCTGTGCCGCCGTCCAGCCGCCGGATCGTTGCGGTTTCGCCCGATGACGGGTCGGCGATCGCGCTGAGGCAGCCGGAACTGGCGGCGGTGCTCGGCTGGCTGCTGCCCGGCCTCGGTCACCTCTATCAGGGCCGCACCTGGAAGGGGGCGATCTCGATGGGGGTCGTGACCACGATTTTCCTCGCGGGCCTGTGGCTCGGCAGCGGCCGGGTTGTCTACGCCTCCTGGCGGTCGGACGACACCCGGTGGTGGTTCGTGCCCCAGGCGGCCATCGGCGCGGCGGCCATTCCGGCGGTGGTTCAATCGCTGGCGGTCAACGGTCGTTCCCGCGAACCGTTCTGGCTGAGCGGCTGGATGGCCCCGCCGCTGCACGACGGCCAGCTCGTTTCACGCCGCTACGCCGAGCGGCTGGTGCGGACCGATCCGTACCTTGAAGACGGGGATTTTTTCGACCGACCGCCCTACCGACAGTTTCGGGCTGACCAGATTTCGATGTGGCACCATGAACTGGGCCGATTCTTCGAACTCGGTACCCTCTATACGGTCGTTGCGGGCATGCTCAACCTGCTGCTGATCTACGACGCCTGGGCCGGCCCGATGCATC
>CAZIQV010000055.1:0-9545 GCA_964541275.1 uncultured Chitinophagaceae bacterium
ACACCATCGGCACCACCAGCCCGGTGGCCGATCTGGAGACCGTGCTGGTGGTTCATGACCTGCTGCAGGCGATCGGGCTGGAACGATTCACCATCCGGGTCAACGACCGGCGAATGCTGGCTGGCCTGCTCGAAACCCTCGGCCTCGCCGACCAGACGACAGTGGTGCTGCGGTGTCTCGACAAGCTCGGTAAGCAGACGCCTGAGGCGGTTGGCCGTGAACTGGCCAGTCATGGCGTCGCGGCCGCGGCAGCCGACCAGCTGTTGTCGCTGTCGCAACTCGGCGGGACGTCGGGGGAAGTGCTGGCCGGACTTGAACCGCTGGTGGCGGCCTCGGAAACCGGCCGGGCGGGGGTGGCCGCCGTCTCGGCGTTGCTCGCCGGACTGGACGCTGCCGGCGTCAAGGACAGCCGGGTGACCCTCGACCCCGCAATCGCCCGCGGGCTCGACTATTACACCGGTATTGTGCTCGAGAGCTTTCTCGACGACCTGCCGGGCCTCGGCAGCATCTGCTCCGGGGGCCGTTACGACAACCTGGCGGGGCTCTACACCAAGCAGTCGCTGCCCGGCGTGGGAGCTTCGCTCGGCATCGATCGACTGCTGGCCGGCCTCGATGAACTCGGTCGTTTGGAAACGGCCGAAACCCCCGCCGAAGTCTTCCTGGCCCAGTTCGACGCGGCTCACCTCGGTGATTACCTGCGGATTGCCGCCGCGCTGCGGGCAGCAGGGCTAGCCGTCGATTTTTATCCCGAGCCGAAGAAGCTGGGCCAGCAGCTGAAGTGGGCCGGTAAGAAGGGCTTTCGCCTCGCGGTGGTGATCGGCAGCGATGAATTCGCCGCCGGCACCGCCCAGCTCAAACAGTTGGCGACCCAGCAGGCGACCACGATTGACTGGGGAGGCGACCCCGAGCGGCTGGCCGCCGCCGTCCGGGCTGCGGTGGTCACGTAAGCCGGTTGGCCATCTCGGGCTTTCCGTCGAAACATCGCTCCGCTCCCGATACTTTTCGGTACGAACCAGGGGGGAAAAAAGAACCTGCATCCGATGACTCGTCGGTAGCCCCTGGGAGTGGCCTCGCTTTCCCGCAGGAGCACCTGCTGCAGGATTGTGATGTTGCACTGAGCAGAATCGAACTCGAGGAAGCCCGAGCCGCGAGCTGAGGGAATGCGGTTCCGGGAACCTAAAAGCGGTTTCCCTCAGCTTTTGCTTCGGGCTTTGCGGCAGGAGCGTTGCAGCATTCAGCCGCCCGGCGTCTGTTCGATTGCCGCCAGTCGCCTGGCCACCTCGGCGGCCGTGGCAGGCCGATCGGCCTTGTCGTGGGCCAGCAGCTGCATGACGAGGTCGGTGAGTGCCGGCGGGGCCGTTGGGACCAGGTCGGCGAGAGCCGGGGGCGTGCCCCGGGCGATCGCCGCGAGGATTGAGACCATCGACCGGCCCTCGAAAGGAAGCCGTCCAGAGAGCAGTTCGTAGAGGATGACGCCGAGACCGAACAGGTCGCTCTTGGTGTCGACATCCCCGGCGCCAATCCGCTCCGGCGACATGTACGCCGGCGTGCCGACCACCGCCCCATCGACCGTGAGCCGGCTCTCGTCGGTCTCAATTTCACGGGCAAGGCCGAAGTCGATGATTCGTACCCGCCGCGCCGGACCCTCCAGCAGAATGTTGTCGGGCTTCACATCGCGATGAACCAGTCCGTGTTCGTGTGCGGCGGCAAGCCCCTCGGCCAGCTCGCGGCCGATCCGCACAACCTCGGCGGCTACCGCCGTTCCGCCGGTGGCCAGGCGATAATCTGTCAGGCTCGGTCCATTGACATGCTGCATCACGATGTAAGGCAGCCCGTCGTGTTCACCCACCTGATAGATCGTCACAATGTGGGGATGGTTGACCGCGGCGGTCGCCTTGCTTTCCCGCAGAAACCGCTGCCGCGAAACCGCATCCGCCGCCCGGCTCGGTTCCATCAGCTTGATGGCGACGTTGCGGTCAAGTTGGCTGTCGTGGCCGAGGTAAACCCGCCCCATGCCGCCACGACCGATCAGGTGCCTGACGGCAAAGCCGCCGATCGCCGCAGGCAGTTCGCCCGCAGGCTGGCCGACGACTGGCTCGGCCGCCTGCCCGCCGGTCGCCGCCGGGTGCCGCTCGCCGCTGCGGGTCTGGAACATGATCGTTTCGGAAAGGGGGGAACGGGCCGTTTGCGTTTCCTGCGAGTCGTCCTGCACGACGAAGGAACAGAAGGGATCTCCCTTGAGCATGCAACTGGTCTCGGCAATTGAGATCGTCTCGCCGTAGTGCCTCGCGACCCCCTTCATGATGCCCCGGGCGAGTGTGCAGAGCTGCCGGCTTGAACCGTAGACGAGGTGCAGTTCGTTGGGGGAATGCCGCACCGCCTCAAGGACTGGCGGCTCCGCGCCGGGGTTGGTCGCCCGGATCATCGTGTGGATGATCGACTCGGTCTGCTCGATCAAATCGAGCGTTCGCCAGGCCGGGTCGATGTGGCGGCCGGCCACCCTGACAAGATGCGGTCCCAGAAACTCGCCAAACCGCTCGGCGAGGCTCGGCAGCGACTCGCCCGTCCGGTCGGCAAGCGACTGCAGCAGTCCAACCGCCTCCGCGTCAGGATACGTTCCGTTGGGAAGATACCGGGCGGCCCCGGTGGCCACCGTTTCGCGGAGCTGCCACCAGGCTGTCTGTCCTGCGGTGGCGACGTCGGCGAACTTCTGGATGTAGAAAAAAATGATGCCGTGCACGGCGTCCTTTCGGCCTGGGCCACGGTGCCGGGCCCGGCTGTCGCTGCCGACGACTGCACGCGTTCCTCACCTCACCTGGAGCCTACCATGAGCCGCGTTCTCCGGGAAAAAACCGGGGTGCCGGCGAATGCAGCCGCTGAAAAACTCAGTGCCGTCCGGCGATTTCGGTTTCCAGTCGATCCCGATACAAAAGCAAGCCGTGGGCCGCGTGGTACAGCGCGCCGCACTCGACGTCGATGTCGGCCGTCTGTTCCAGCATCGTCACCAACCGGTCGGCCCCCCGGAGTACCCAGGGCTCGGTCAATCGCTCGGCCGGCAGGGCGATTGCCAGAAACTCGAACACATGGCCGCTGGAGCCGAGCTTGGCAATGACGTCGGGCGAACTGGCCGGCCGTTCGAAATACTGCGTTGAGAAGCTCCCGTCGGTCTGCTGAAAGCGGCGGGCCCGTTCAATACAGTCGTCGACCGTCGCTTCGGCCTCACCCCAGGCGCCTGGGAGCGGACCGGCGAGATCGGGATGCCGGTTGCGGTACCGATTGACCGCCGTCGCCAGCCCGTAGGCTCGGTGGGCGCCGCCGCAGGCACTGCTGGCGAGATCGGCCTCAAGCTCCATTGCGATCAGCCGCTCGAGCGTCCAAGGCTGGCCATCGGCTGCCGTCCAACTGCTTCCCGGCGGCAGGTAGGTCGCCAGGGCCATCAGCGTCCAGGTCGCTTCCTGGCCGGGTCGCAAGTCGGCCTGGGCCTGGCTGAGCAGGTCGCCGACGCGGGCCTGCCGCCCGCCGACGACGAGCGGGCGTTCGAGCGGAATGCCGTCGCTGCCACACTGCGACAAGTAGCCGAGCCACTGGTCGGGATGGCCTTGGCCCAGCGTGCTGCCTTCCTCGACGACGGCCAGCACGCCGTGATCGGCCGGCCGCAGTTTCCAGCCGGTGAGGCGTCCACCCGCCAGGAGATAGTCGAGAGCGGCAACGGGTTGCCCTGCGTGCTGCACCGAAAATTCCTCGCCGAAGGCCAGAATGCCGTGGACCACCTGCCACGCTCCCTGGGCGGCCGTTGAGAGTTGGCGACCGTTGCGGGTCTGGGCGAGCACCGCGTCGATCCGGGGCTGGAGTTCGGCAGTGGTGACTGGGGCAACGGTGGCGGCAGGCTGCGGAGCCGGCCTCCTGCAGCCACCGGCCAGCAGGCAGCCTGCCCACAGAGCCAGGAGCACAAAAACGGCCTGAGGCCGGAGAGCCGGCCGCTGGATTACCCAGCCGGCGGGCTCTGCGGGGCTTGGGGAACGAAGCCCCCTCGTGAGGTGGAGGCGGACAGCTGACGATGGCGAGCGCATGGCGGGCTGGTGGGCTGGGGACGGACTGGCCGATTCACCGCGGTTGCTTGTGCCCGCGGCCGGCCTCGAACCTACAATACCTTCCGAACAGGCGTCCTTTCTGTCAGCCCGCAGCAATTGAGGAGGCGGCACCCGCCGAGACCGCACCATGTTCCCGTTTTTCTTTGATTTCAGGTTGTTGATCTGGATTGCTCCGGCGATCGCGCTGGCCATGTGGGCCCAGTGGCGGGTCAAGTCGGCCTTCGCTGCCGCGTCGCGGCTGCCGGCGCCGCTGTCGGGGGCGGCGGCCGCCCGGCACATTCTCGATTCCGCCGGGGCGAGCAATGTCCAGATCGAATCGGTGGCCGGCAACCTGACCGACCACTACGACCCCTCGACCAAGGTGCTGCGGCTCTCCGATCAGGTCTATGGGTCGAGGTCGTTGGCGGCCGTCGGCATTGCCGCCCACGAGGCCGGCCATGCGCTGCAGGATGCCGAACAGTCTTCGCTGATGGCCGTCCGCAATGCGGCTGTCGGCGTCGCGAACTTTGGAAGCGGTTTCGGGATCATCATCTTCATGATCGGCCTGGCCATTGCCCTGCAACCGCTGGCCTGGCTGGGCATCATCCTGTTTGGCGGCACCGTCTTTTTTCAGCTGGTCAATCTGCCGCTGGAAATCGACGCCAGCAACCGAGCGAAGGCGCAGCTGGTGGAACTGCGGATCGTTCCGCAGGCTGATATGCCGGCGGTCAACAGCGTGCTCAACGCCGCTGCCTGGACCTATGTGGCCGCCACGCTTCAGAGCATTCTGACGCTGCTCTACTATGCCAGCTACCTCAGCGGTGGCAGTGACGACTGAACTGTGGCCGCCACCGGTTCAACGAGTCACCGGTTCAACGAATAGAGCAACACGTTGAGGGCGATTTTTTCGGCGTCGTCGCGGCCGTAGCCCGTGCACTCCATCGAGTTTTGCTTTTCGAGGGCGCAGGAGATGTCGTACGGGGAAAAGATCACGGCCCAGCGGTCGTCGATTCGCACCCCCTCAAGCTTCGGCGGCACCCGCCGCTTGCGGGCGACGAGTGGACCGCCACCGCCACCCGGTTCCCGCAGCGTGACTTCGCGGATGTCATAGCCGCCAAAGTCGGCGGCTCGAAAGAGCGGATCGTCGGCCGGAATCGGCTCCAACGGCAGGTCGGGAAGGGCCTGGGCGATCTCTCGACGAAATGCCGTGGTGAACCCGGCCGCGGCACAGACGCTGTCGGCCAGCAGGGTGCCGCCACGCTGCAGGAATGTCCGCAGATTGGCCCGCTGGGGCTGGTCGAAGGCGAACCCTTGGCGGCCGTGCATGAAGAGCATGTGGTGCCGGAAAATCCGCGGATCGATCAGGTCGAGCATCACCGGTGAGTCATCGACCTGCGCGGCCAACTCCCGGGCAGCCGCCCGCAGGATGTTGGCGAGCGCCGCAGGGGCGGCGTCGCAGAGCCCGCCGTGCCTGAGCTTGCCGATGGTCAGCCGGCCCCGCTGTGGTTGCTCGTTCGACTGATTCTCAGGCTCGTCGTCGGCGAAGAGTTCGTCTTTGTTTTTGAGTTCCCGGTTGGTGGCGTAGGCGATGACATTCGCCCCAATGGCCAGCGCGGCATCGATTTCCTTGGCGACGGTTTCGGGCACACTCCCGCGGGCCGGGCCGGCAAGTTCCCAGAGGCAGGAGAGGCTTGGCGCCGCCGGGCCCTCGGCCGCTTCGCCGGTGGGCGGCGCGTAGATCAGGCAGGTGCGGCAGCCGTAGTCGACGCCCAGCAGCGGTCGCTGATACTGCGGGTCGACGAGCTTTTCGGCATGCCAGGCCGGATGCTCCGGCGGCAGCAGGTTCAATTGATATTCAGGCTCGGGGAAGATTTCGGTGACCAGTTGCCGAAACTGCTCATCGAAGGCCGCCGCCTCGCTGCAGGCTGGCTCAGCGAAAATGAATCCGCCCCCGTCGATGTACTGCCGCAATCTGCGGCCCGGTTCGGCGCCGAGCTTGAGGCCCGCCTTGCCGCCAAGCCAGAGGACCGGCGCCTGGGCCAGGTCGTTGGTCGCGGCCGTCTGCGAGTCGACCACGTGCCAGGAGAGCCCCGCCGGATAGTCGTCTCGCCAGCGGCTTTCGAGAAAGTCGACCAGATGGGCGATGTCGTGGCCGTGCTGGTTCCAGTCGTCACCGGGCCCATGTCGGCTCTTGGCGATGACCACCGGCCGCCGCCCCTTGGCGAGAAAGAGCAGGGCGAAGCTGGTGGCCACCACCGGGTCTTCGACGCCCCGATTGCGAAAACTCCCCGAGAGCTGATCCTGCGCCTTGACGAACATCGCGGCCCCTTCACGGTACCAATCGTGGGTGCCGATGAACCGCCGGGCGGTGAACCGGCCGACCCGTTCGAGGCCGTAGAGGTAGTAAAACAGCCACGTCTGACTGCCGGTGGCGGGGTTCTCCGTGACCGAAAAGTTGCGGCCGAGCCACCGCAGGCCATTTTCAAGCGGCCGGGGCGAGGAGCCGCCGCCGCAGCACGACACCTGGTCCCCCCGCAGCACGGCGTCAGGTCGCGCGGTGTGCTCGGTGGTGATCCAGATGCTGGCAATCCCGGCGCAGGTCATGCTGCCGGTGCCGTTGCCGCCGCCGGCCGTGTAGCTCCAGGAACCGTCGCCCCGCTGACAGGCGGCCCAGTATTGCTGGGCGCGGCGCCAGACCAGCGGCGAGACCGGCACTCCCGCCCGCTCGGCCTCGTGCAGGCCCAGAATCGCGAACTGCGAGTTGGAGTTGTCGCCGCCGCCGCGATTCGGACCGTAGGACCAGGCCCCGTCCATCCGGCCACTGTCAGCCTGGCTCTCTTCGAGCCAGCGGACGTTTCGCTCCAGAATCGGCAGGTTCTGCCGCGGGGAGACCATCGCCAACACCTGTGTTTGGAGCGAGACAGAATAGGTGTCGTTCGGCTCCTGCCGCCGGATCCAGTCGAGGGCCTTTTGCATCGCCGGATCGTCCGCGGGCACCCCGGCATTGGCCAGGGCCAGTACCACCAGCGAGGTGGCGCCGACGACCGTCTGGTCGGTCCGCATCGCGGCCTGCCAGGTGCCGTCGGGGTTCTGCTGCCGGATCAGCCAGTCGGCCGCCCGCTCGATCGCGGTGGCGATCTGCTCCGGCGTCAGTTCGTCACCGGCGACCCGGGCCGCGGATGCGGCGAACAGCCCGGCAGTGCAGACCGTGACAACGACGAGTCTTCCGAGCAAGGACACACCAGCGGTTGGGGGCAGGGGACAGATGGCAACCTCCTTAAAAAGTGTACGCTGAGCGAGTCCTTGGCGACACGGCCCGGGCTCCGGCGGAGCGGTTTGCCCCGCGGGCCATCCTGGGTTGATACTTGGTTTTCAGCCCGGAGACCATCGTCGTCAGGGGCCACCACCCTCGAGGAAGGAAAGCTGCCAGCGTGTCGACCGCCGCCAAGACGAAGTCGCTCGACGACGTCCTGCAAGAGTTTGCCCAGCATCGGCTGCTGATGCAGGAAGAACTCCAGAAGGTCATCGTCGGTCAGGACGAGGTGATCGAGCAGCTCTTCGCTGCCATCTTTACCCGGGGGCATTGCCTGCTTGAGGGCGTGCCGGGGCTGGCCAAGACGCTGATGGTCTCGACCCTGGCCCGGATCCTCGATGTCGGCTTCAAGCGGGTGCAGTTCACCCCCGACCTGATGCCCTCTGACATCACCGGCACCAACGTGCTCGATGAGGATGAATCGGGCCGCCGCAACTTCCGGTTCGTCGAAGGACCGATCTTCACCAACATCCTGCTGGCTGACGAGATCAACCGGACACCCCCCAAGACTCAGGCAGCCCTGCTGCAGGCCATGCAGGAGCGGGAGGTTTCGGTCGGGCAGACGACCTACACCCTGCCCGATCCCTTCTTCACGATCGCCACCCAGAACCCGGTTGAGCAGGAGGGCACCTACCCGCTGCCCGAAGCCCAGCTCGACCGCTTCATGTTCAACATCAAGGTCGGCTATCCGACCGCCGAGGAGGAAGAACGGATCCTCCTGGCGACAACCCGGGCCGAGCGGCCGGAGGTTCGCAAGGTGCTCTCTGCGAAGGCGATCTCCAACATCCAGAAGCTGGTGGGGGGCGTAGCCGTCAGCGAGTACGTCATCAAATATGTTGCGGCCCTGGTTCGGTCGACCCGGCCCAAGGATCCGCAGGCCCCGAAATACGTCGCCGATCTGGTCGACTGGGGCGCCGGCCCCCGGGCCGGTCAATTCCTGATCCAGGGCGGGAAAGCGGTGGCGGCGATGGACGGCCGGTTCAGCGTCTCGCTCAAAGACGTCCAACGGATTGCCGTGCCGGTGCTGCGGCACCGGATCTCAACCAACTTTCAGGCCCAGGCCGAGGGGCTCACCAGCGAGTCGATCGTCGAGCGGCTGCTCCGCGAGGTGCCCGAGCCGGCGGTGCCGGCCTTGGTGAAGTGAGCCGCCCATGCCCCGCGCGGTCGAAGAATACCTCAAGCCCGACGTCGTCCAGCAGATTGCCCGGCTCGACCTGCGGGCCAAGTTCATCGTCAAGGGTTTTCTGCAGGGGCTGCATGCCAGCCCGTTCCACGGGTTTTCTGTCGAGTTCAGCGAGCACCGCCGCTACGCCCCCGGCGATGATCCCAAGGACATCGACTGGCTGATCTACGCCAAGACCGACAAGCACTACATCAAAAAGTACGAGGCCGAGACCAACATCACCGGCTATCTGGTGATCGATGCCAGCGGCTCGATGGGCTACACCTATCGGCAGCAATTGACGAAACTCGATTACGCAATCTCGTTGGCGGCCGCGCTCTGCTGGCTCATGGTTCACCAGCAGGACCCGTGCGGGCTGATGGTCTTCGGCGAGAAGTTGCAGGCCAGTCTGCCCGCCCGGTCGCGGCGGAGCCAGATCTCCGAGGTGCTCTCGCTGCTGGCCAACCTCAAGCCGACCGGCAACTCAGAGATCGCCGGCAGCCTCGTCCAGATCGGGGCGATGCTGCGGCACCGGTCGCTGCTGATGGTGTTCAGCGATCTGCTGGCCGAACCGGCGGCGATTCGCGATGCCCTGCTGCGGTTGCGGCACCGCAGCCACGATATCATCCTGTTTCACGTGCTTGACGAGGCGGAGGTGCGGTTTCCCTTCGAGGGTATGGTTGAGTTGACCGAACCGGAGAGCGGCCAGCGTCTCATTGTCGATGCCGACGCCGCCCGCCGGGAGTATGTCAGCGGGGTCGAGCGGTTCCGCGCTGACTACCGCGAGGCCTGTCAGCAGGCCGGCATCGATTATGTCGCCCTCGACACCAGCATGCCTTTTGACACGGCGCTGATGGAGTATCTGATCAGCCGCCAGCAGCGGGCGTAGCTGACGATCGGCTCTCCTCCGACTGCCCGCGAGCCTGCGGAGTTGCGAAAGCCCGGGCTCCCGCGGCCCGGGCGGGACCGCGATAGAATGGTTGTATGGGCCTCTCCTTTC
>CAZIQV010000056.1:0-9514 GCA_964541275.1 uncultured Chitinophagaceae bacterium
GCCGACGGCCCCGAAAACGAGCCGACCGGAAAGGGGCAGCTGTTCACCGGCCGGGGGCGGGCGGTCGCCTCAGGGCCCTACACCGGACTGGAGACCGACGCGTTTATCGACAAAGTGGCCGCCGATCTCGAGGCGGCCGGCCTCGGCCGGCCGGCGGTCAACTACAAACTCCGCGACTGGCTTTTCAGCCGGCAGCGGTTCTGGGGCGAGCCCTTTCCGATCCTGCATGAACTCGGCGACGACGGGCAGCCGACCGGCATCGTCCGGACTGTCGCCGCGGATGAGCTGCCGGTGCCGCTGCCGGAGCTGACCGACTTCCGGCCCGGCGACACTCCCGACCCGCCGCTGGCACGGGCCGACGCCGACTGGCTCTACGTCGAGCGGGACGGTCGGCGATACCGCCGCGAGACCAACACCATGCCCCAGTGGGCCGGCTCGTGCTGGTACTACCTGAGGTTTCTCGACCCGGCGAACGACACCGCGTTCTGCGCGCCGGAGATCGAACGGGCCTGGATGCCGGTCGATCTTTACGTCGGCGGCGCCGAGCATGCGGTGCTTCATCTGCTCTACAGCAGGTTTTGGCACCAGGTGCTCTATGACCGGGGCTATGTCTCCGGCCCCGAGCCCTTCGGCCGCCTGGTCAATCAGGGCATGATCCTCGGCGAGGTCGAGTTCACCGGCTACCGGGCGACGGCAGGCGGCTGGGTCTCGGCCGGCGAGCAGAGCGGGGCCGACACGCCGATGAAAATCCCGGCCGAGCAGGTGGAAAAGCAAGGCGAGCACTTCGTGCTGCGGGACGCCCCGCGGGTGCGGGTCGAGAGCCGGGCCTACAAGATGTCGAAGAGCCGCGGCAACGTCGTCAACCCCGATCAGGTGGTTCGCGAGTTCGGCGCGGACTCGCTGCGGCTCTATGAGATGTTCATGGGACCGCTTGAGGCGACGAAACCGTGGAGCACCGCCGGTGTCGGCGGGGTGCGGAGCTTTCTCGACCGCTGCTGGCGGCTGGTGGTTGATGAGCGGGCCGACGAACTGCGACTCGCCCCGCAAATCTCCGACGCGGAGCCGACCGCCGAGCAGCTGCGGCAGCTGCACCGGACGATCGCCAAAGTGACTGCCGACATCGAGTCGCTTTCGTTCAACACCGCGATCGCCAAAATGATGGAGTTTGTCAACTTCGCCACGCCGCTGGAGAGCCGGCCGCGGCAGTTGCTTACGCCGTTTGTCACCGTGCTCGCGCCGTTTGCTCCGCATCTTGCTGAAGAACTCTGGCAACTGCTCGGGAACCCGCCGCCGGTCTCGTTGGCAGCCTGGCCGGCGACGGAGGAACGCTGGCTCCACGACGACACCGTCGAAATTCCGGTCCAGGTTCAGGGCAAGCTCAGAGCCCGGGTTGTCGTTCCGGCAACTGCCGACGCGGCAACTGTTGAGGCCGCCGCCGCCGCCGAGCCGAAGATCGCGGCCCTGCTGGCCGGCAAAGAAGTCGTCAAGGTCATCGCCGTGCCGGGCCGAATGGTCAATTTTGTCATCAAGGGGTAAACCGGCTCCGCAGCGGGCTGCGAGCTTCGTGGACGCCGCGGCTCGCGGCCGCCGGGGCGGTTGGACGGCGGAGGCAGTTGGCAGACGGAGCCGGCCGAAACGGCATGCAGCAAGCCCGGTCCGCCCCGCCAGCCGGCCTGTCTTCTTTTTCCCGTCGGTACAATCGTTCTGCTCCAAACGGCCCTCATCGACTTCTGACGAAACCCGATTTGGCCGACCGGTCCCGCTTCCGTAGCATGGGGGGGAGGCGGCAGCGGAACCTCGGCGGCTGGTTTCTCGGCGGCTGGTATTTTGGTATTCGGCTATTCCGGCGGCACGCGCCGGGCTCGGAGCACAACCGTATGAGTGTCAAGCAGGTGTTGGCATTGGTCCTTGGCGGCGGTCGGGGCACCCGGCTCTATCCCCTCACGCGGGACCGTTCGAAGCCGGCCGTTCCGCTTGCCGGCAAATACCGGATCATTGACGTGCCCCTCTCCAACTGCATCAACAGCGGGGTGCAGCGGATTTATGTGATGACCCAATTCAATTCGGTCAGCCTGCATCGCCACATCCGTCGCACCTACACCTTCGACCCGTTCAGCGGGGGCTACGTCGAGATTCTCGCCGCCCAGCAGACCAACGAGGCGACCGCGTGGTACCAGGGCACCGCCGACGCGGTCCGCCAGCACATCCGTTTGCTGGAAGACTCGGACATCAAGCAGGTGCTCGTGCTCTCCGGCGACCAGCTCTACCGGATGAACTACGCCGACCTGCTGGCGACGCACGAGGCCAACAACGCCGATGTGACAATCGCCGGCATTCCGGTCACCGACGAGGCCTCGTCGGCCTTCGGCATCATGCGGTTCGACGACTCCGGCCGGGTGGAGGGCTTTCTCGAGAAACCGAAAACTCCCGAAGAACTCAAACTGGTCCGGACCGACCCCGGCTGGATCGAACGGGCAGGCATCCCAGCGGCCGGCCGCAGCCTGATGGCAAGCATGGGCATTTACCTGTTCGACCGCGACTGCCTGCTCGACCTGCTGCTCAAGACTGACTATCAGGACTTTGGCAAAGAGGTCTTTCCCGCTGCCATCAGGGCGAAAAAGGTGCAACTCCACCCGTTCGACGGCTATTGGGAAGACATCGGTACGATCCGTTCCTATTACCAGTGCAACATCGATCTCGCCAAGCCGACGCCATCCTTCGAACTGGCGACACCGCAGGCACCGATCTACTCGCGGGCCCGGTTTCTGCCGCCGTCGCGGGTCGACGGGGCGAGCATTCGCTCCAGCCTGATCTCCGATGGCTGCACCATCGGGTCGGGCGCCGTCATCGAAAACAGCGTCATCGGCCTGCGTTGCCAGATCGGCCGGAATGTCGTCATCCGCAATTCGGTGATTCTCGGCAACGACTTTTACGAGACACCCGAGCATCTTGCGGCTGATCTCTCGCAGAACGTCCCACCGCTGGGCATCGGCGAAGGGGCGATCATCGAGGGGGCGATCATCGACAAAAATGTGCACATCGGCAGCCGCACCCGGATCGTCAACGATCACGGCCTCGAAGATACCGGCGACAGCGAGCAATTCACCATCCGCGACGGGGTGGCCATCGTCCCCAAGAATGCCATCGTGCCGGACGGCTGGCAGCCCGATCCACAATTGTCACAGGCTGTCCCGGCCGGGTGACCGCGTCGGCTGCCGCGACGGGTGGCGATCGCGACGTCCGGCACCCGGCAGCAGTCGCGACGCGTCTGGGCTGATGCGAACCGCTGCCAGCCTGCTGCTGCCGGCAGCGGTCAGTCGGTCGCGACCGGCGGGACTGCGGCGACCGGTCGCGGTTCGGTCACAGTCGGCAACTGGTCGTCGGCGTCGCCGGGCTCCGCCGTTGCGTCAGCTTCCAACGGGGCTGCATGGCTCGCCGTGCCGATCCGCCCGGCCGCAGGCGGCGACTCCTCAGCGGCCGTCAGCAGCACGGAAGTCGTCGCGGGCGGCTCAGCCGCAGCGACTTTGGACGCCGGAATCTGACGGACGGCCCGGGGTCCAGCAGCCGGGACGGCGGCGTCGCGATCGTTTGAAACCACCGGAGGCCAGGGCCGGGGACGTTGCCAGATCGGGAGGATGCCGTTGTTCCGCACCCGGAAATCGTTCTGGTCGGCGGCACCGGGCACGGTTCCGGAATAATCGAACGGCGACGGGCACATCGTGCACCCCAACGTCGCCCCGAGGCAGACGGTGAGCAACAGGCACGTCGCTGCGGTTCCCCTACCGCCGGTCGGTCTGTCTCGTCGCACGTGCTGCCCTCCCGTTGAACCCGGCGGCGAGTTTTGCTGCCCCGCCGCGACGTCGCCAAACCCTCGATCGCCGCGGCCGCCGGCCGTCCCCGGCGGGCCTCCCGGCCCCAGAGGAACCGGGCGATCAAATTCAGCGGCTGTTCCCCGCAAACCCCAAAGAACCCAACCAGATCATCGGATCGCCACAGCCGGATCCTGCAGGAATTTTCCGGCCGCGATTGCCCGACGTGGCGGGCGTCAGGGCCTGATCAGCACCTGCGAACCGGCGCCGAGGATGTCCGCAAGGTCGGCGAAATCGGCGGCCGACACGAGCAGCAGGTTGTCGGCGGGGGTCCTGGCGATGAAGCCGGGACCGTCGGCAGGTTCGATGCTCAGCCCTTCACTCAACAGAATGGCCGGTCCCTGGCCGGGCTGGTAAGCGACGGGGACCGCCCGGTCCGGGGCGGGCTGCGGTTGGCGGCGAATCTCGACGAGCCGAACGGAACTGCCGCTGCGGGCGACGAAACCGCTCCCGATCGCTGCGGTAAAGCTGCCGGCGTACCGGCCACCAACCTGCAGGCTGAGCCGGCGACGGCTCAGGCTGACCACGCCGTCGAACGGACCCCGCAGCACCTTCAGGGCCTGCCCCGCCGCCGGACCCTCCGGCCCGACGCCGTTGATATTCGCCAACAACGCGGCGGGCACTTCCAGCGGTTTGGCGATCCCCTCGAGGGTTTCGCCGGCCGCCGTGATGTGTGGCGGCAGCAGCAGGTCCTGGGTCGAATAGATCACGGTGCCGGCCAGCTGGCCGAGCAGGGTCTCGAGCTGGCGGCTCTCCTCTGAACTGAGCGAATCGTCGTCGTACCAAACCGAGAGAATCGCGAGCGCCTCGGCGTAGCGGCCGCCTTCAAGTTTGTCGTGGGCATCGGCCCAGGCAGCGGTGAAAGCTGCGGAATTGTTGCCGCCCGCTCCGGCGGCCGGGCTCTTCCCGGCCCCGGCCGGCTGCGTCACTGCGGAATCCACCGCTGGTTTCGGCGGCATGGCAGCGACCGCGTCGATATAGGTCGGGGCAAGCTGAGCCGGCTCGACCGCTGGCCCGGCTTCAGCGGCCTCAGCTGCGGCGGTCGCCGCCGGCATCTTCACGGCCGGGCCGGCAGGCGGCTGCCCGCTCGGTCCAGGCTGGGGTTCGGCGGTCGGGCTGGGCGGCGTTGCTGTCGCAACGGCGGGTGTTCGGGGCTGCGGGATAGCGGCGGCGGTTCCTGGAACTGCGGCGGCAGTCGCCGCAGGACCCCCAAGTTCGACCTGCGGAGCGGCCGGTTCGGCGGCGGCAAACGGGGGTGCGTCTCCGGCATCCGCGGCAGCATCCGAGCCTTGCCAGTCCGGCGCGGGCCGACTCGGTCCCTTCTGGATAATCGAATATGCGCCGTAGAGGATCATGCCGAGCAGGCCCAAAACGACCAGCGGTCGCAACGATTCAAGCGGGTCGCTACGGCGCTCGCTGCGCTGCCTTGATTTGTTTCGCCGTGACATCGGTTGCTGGCTCCTGTCAGAAATTCCCGGCCGGCCCTGAACAGCCCTGCGATCGGCTTTGCGGTGTCTGAGGCCCACGTCGCGCGGGATCCGGGTGGCTTCGGAACTCGAGGCGACCGGCGGCGGCCTCGAGCGAGATCGACGGTTTGCCCGGGATGACGGTCGCCAGTCTGCCTTCTCCGAGCAGCAGCGAGGGTAGGGAACGGATCCGGCCGGTTCCAGACCGCTTTCACCGAGGCTTCAGGGCGGAAAAATCTCATCCGGAGGCCAGCCGGACCGCTGCCGCTTGCCCGCGGTCCCGCCGGGCGGTTGAAATGGGGGCATGCATCGGCGAAATCTTCTCCTGCTGTGCCTGGTTGTCCCCACCTGTCTGCTTGCCTGGGCGGCCCGCGACCGGTCTGAGCACGGCCGCCGGTTCGCCGAGGTCATCCGGCAGATCGAAAGCCGGTACCTCGAACCGGTCGGTAAGGACGAACTTTTCGCTGCCGCGTTGGCCGGCATCTTTACGACCCTCGATGACGGTTCGCGATATCTCGACGCCGCCGCCTACCGCGAGGTTTCAGCGACACGCGACCCCGGCCTGGCGGGCATCGGAGTTGAAATTGCCGAGGCAGAGTCGGCAGATGCGATCGTCATCGTTGCGCCGGTCGTTGACGGTCCAGCCTGGCAGGCTGGGCTCACTGCAGGGGATCAGATTCTCGCGATCGACAACGCGCCGGTCGCCGGCCTGGGACTTCCTGAGGTGGCGGCCAAACTCCGTGGCGGCCCGGGAACGAGTCTGACGCTGGAGATTCTCCCCAGTGACAACCACCCCGACGTTGCCGGCGAGAAGCCGCTGCCTGCGACGAGGTCGCTGAGCCTGACGAGGCAACTGCTGACTCTGGCCGGCATCCGCGGCGACCGCCGCGAGGCTGATGGTCGCTGGGACTGGTGGCTTGAGGGCGAGCCGCAGATCGCCCTGATCCGGATCGTGCAATTCAGCGACCGCACCGCCGACGAAGTTGGCCGCGTCATCGAGGCCCTTGCCGCCGAACGTCCCCCGGCGGGGCTCGTGCTTGACCTGCGATCCACCGCCGGCGGGCCGGTCGAGGCAGCCGTGGCACTCTGCGATCTCTTTCTTGAGGAGGGGCCAATCGTCACCGTGGGCAACCGGCGGCAGCCCGACGCCCAACAAATCAGCACGGCGGTTCCGGGCGATCTGCTCGCGGGAGCGCCGCTCGTCGTTCTGATCGACGACCTGACGGCCGGCGCAGCCGAAGTCGTCGCGGCCTGCCTGCAGGACCGGAACCGGGCGACGGTCGCCGGCAGCCGTTCGTATGGCGAAGGCCTGTTGCAGGTTGTGCTACCGCTCGCCGGCGAGGAGACGGCCATCCAGCTTTCCACCGCCGAGTACCGCCGGCCGAACGGCGACCCGATTGACCGGCCGGCGACGGCCTCTAGCGATCGTCCCTGGGGCGTCAGCCCCGACGCCGGCTTCGCGATCACGTTGACGCGGGAACAGTTTGACCGGTGGCGGCGGTGGCGACAGACGCGGGACCGTCCGGCAGGCCTGCCACCGGCCGATCGAAACGCTGATCCAGCAGCGACGCTGCCGCGGCTCGCCGACCCAGTGCTCGGCCGCGGGCTCCAGGCGTTTTCGGTATCCGAGTCGGCCGCCGGTTGAGCCCCCGGGCGGCGGATGCCGCTCAGCGGCGGCGGCGGCGTCCTTCCCCGACCGCCGCCAGGGCGGCACGGGCCTCGGCGGCCAGAAAAAAACTCCCGGCCACGCAGATCAGCCCGCGGCCTGCAGCCAGCCTGCGAGCCAGATCAACCGCCTCGGCCGGTGAGGACGTGACAAGCGGTTCATCCCAGCCGGCCTCGGCCGCCGCCCGCTGCAAAACGGGCAGGCTGGCGGCCCGGGGGTTGGTCGCATAGCGGGTGAGGATGACGGTCGAGAACAGCCGCCGGGCTTCGCGAAGCATCTCCGGCAACTGCTTGTCGCCGCTGGCTGCGAAGATCAAGATGCGGCGGCGGGGCAGTTTTGCTGCCGCCCCGATCGCCTCGACGAGGGCTGCCATCGAGGCCGTGTTGTGGGCTGCATCGAGAACGACCGGCGGCTGCTCCGAAAGCCACTCGATCCGCGCCGGCAGGCGGGCCTGCCGCAGGCCGCGGCGGAGGGCCTTTTCCGAGATCTCGAACCGGCCGGCGGCGAGCGACCGCGTCGCCATGATCGCCGCTGCTGCGTTGACCGCTTGGTGGCGGCCGGGCATGCCGGTCTCGAAACTGCCCTGCGGAATACCCGGGGGGCAGTGCAGCGTGAATGGTTCAGACCGCGGCTGGCGGCCCCCAGCAGCGTCGCCAACGGCAAAGTCCCGGCCAAGTTGCTTCAGCGGGGCCCGACAACGGGCGGCGGTCTCGGCGATCACAGCAGCCGCCTCCGGGTCGGTCGCCACCGAGATCACCGGGCAGTTCCTGCGGATGATGCCCGCCTTCTCCGCCGCGATCTTGGCGATGCTGTCACCGAGCACATCCATGTGATCGAGACTGATGCAGGTGATCACCGAGACCAGCGGCCGGCAGAGATTCGTGGCGTCGAGCCGCCCGCCGAGGCCGGTTTCGATCACCGCCAGATCGACCTGCTGCCGCGCAAAGTGGCTGAAGGCGACGGCGGTGAGCACCTCAAACCAGGTCGGCCCGCGGTCCTTGCGGCGATCGGCCTGACGGTCGAGTTTTTCGACAACCGGGATGACGAGCCTGAACGCCGCGAGCAGGTCGGCGGTTGAAATTTTTCGGCCCGAAACGGTGATCCGCTCCTCGAGCCGATCGACATGCGGTGACAGGTAGCAGCCGACCCGGTAGCCGGCACTGCGGAGGATTGCGGTGAGCATGGCCGCCGCCGAGCCTTTGCCCTTGGTGCCGGCGAGGTGGACCGCCGGGAACCGTCGCTCCGGGTTGCCCAGGCCGCGGAGCAGCCTCCGCATCCGAGCAAGCGTGAATCCTCCGTCCCCTGCGAGGCTGGCTGGAACCCGCTCGAAATTTGACCGCTTGTCGAGCCATTGAAGGGCCCGGAGCCGGGTGAGCTTGTGGGTATCGGCGGAGTTCTCAGCGGCCACGGGGCGGCCCTTCTCAGGCGACAAACCGGGACGAATCTGTGCGTGGAGCCATTCACGAGGCTGACCGCAGTCTTCACCTGACCGCGGGCTTGAGGCAGCACGAGCGTCCTGGAACACCCCGGCCACAGAAAAACGCCATTGCTCGCGGCCGGGTAGATCCGATCCTCGCGGTCTTGCCCGCTCGACTCAAGAGCCGACGCGGACTTCGCCCACCCAGAGGTTTTTTGGGGCCCTTCCCGAGGCGGCCGGGCCCGCGGCCGGCAGCCGGCGCGTCGCCCCCCTTCCAGCCCCCGCAAAAGGGGCGGGGCCGACGGTGTTGCTTCGGAGCGGGGGCAGCCTGCCGAATGCCCCGGGGCTGGCAACAGCACTCCTTTCACCGCACGGCAAAACGGCAGCCGCCGCGTCCCGAAACCGGAATTGATTTTTCACCGACAATTTCTGACCCTCCCGCATCGTCCGCATCCGCCCCGCGTCCCCCCTTTGGTCAGCGATGCAGGTTTCTCCAACCAGACCGCCGCCAGTCGCTGTCGAACGGGCCGCCAGGCCGGCCTCCGGCAGCATTCGCGTTGTCGGGCTCTTCGGTCTGCTGCTGCTGGCGAATCTCGGAGGGGCCGCCGGAACCGCCGCCGAGGTCGTCCCCGCTGGTGAACAACTTGAGGTGCTGGTTCCCCCGCTGTACATCCCCCAGCCGGCCTCGGAACCGGCGATCATCATTGGCACGACCGAGAGCCCGCTCGACCCCGCCGCCGACCCCTGGTGTCAGCGGTACGGTGGCACCGCCTCCTGCATCGAGCCGGCCCGACTCCCCTGCTGGCCGCGGTGGTTCGCCAGCGCCACCGGCCTGGTGATGACCCGCAGCCTGCCCGACGGGGCGACGTCGACCGGTCCCGGCGGCCTGACGGTCTCGACCCGGTCGGCCGATGCCAGTTGGCCCGGCGGGGTTGATCTGCGACTCGGCCGCTGGTTCGGTGACGAGCAGCGACAGGCGATCGAACTGATTTACTGGGGCGTCTACAACATCGGTTCGACCGCACCGCAGCAGACCGGGCCGGCAAGCGGCAGCCTGACCCGATCCGATCTGGTCAACGATGTTGAAATCAACTGG
>CAZIQV010000057.1:0-9431 GCA_964541275.1 uncultured Chitinophagaceae bacterium
GGTGGAATCAGCGAAGCCGACATTCAACTCGCCGACGCCTCCGACGCCGTCGTGATCGGTTTCAACGTCGTCCCCGATGACCGGGCCCGGTCGCTGGCGGACGACCGCGGCGTCCAGATCCGACGGTACGACATCATCTATCAGGTGACCGATGACCTGCGGCAGGCGCTCGAGGGGATGCTCGCGCCGGAGAAGCAGGAGGTCGAACTCGGCCGGGCGGTCGTGCAGCGGACCTTCAGCATCAGCCGGCTCGGGACGATTGCCGGCTGCCGGGTCATCGGCGGCATCATTTCGCGAAATGGCCGGCTGCGGGTGATCCGCGACAGCCGGGTGATTGGCGAGTACGGGGTCGATTCGCTGAGACGGGTGAAGGACGACGTCAAAGAGGTTCGCGACGGCCTCGAGTGCGGCATCAAGGTGGCCGGCTTCAATGATCTGAAGGAGGGCGACATTCTCGAGTGCTACAAGGTCGAGGAAGTCGCACGAACGCTCTCGTGAGTACACGCAGGCTCCTCAAGGCGGCAGAGGCGGTGCGGGAGGTGGTCAGCATGGCCATTCTCACGCAGGTGCGTGACCCGAGGGTTCGGGACGTGACCGTCACGCAGGTCGAGATGGCGCCCGACATGCGGTCGGCGAAGGTCTCGGTCTCGGTGATGGGCAGCCCGGCTAAGCAGCAACTCGCCCTCCGAGGCCTGGCCAATTCGGCCGGCTTTTTGCAGTCGCAGATCGCTGAGCGGATCGATACCCGCTACATACCCCGCCTGCGGTTTGAACTCGATCAGGGGGTGAAGCATTCTTTGGAAATTGCCCGGGTGCTCGGCGAGGTGCTGCCGGCCGATTCCCCGGCCGATCCTGACGAATCGGGGGAGCCGAGTGATCAACGCCCCGCCGGCCAGGACGAGCCCGCCGGTGGCGGGGCAGCCGACGAAACCGAAGGATTCGCATGACCAAAAAAAAGAAGACCACTCCGGCGACGTCCCGCAAGCGTCCGGCCGCCAAACCGAAGCCAGCCAAATCAGCGGCGAAACCAGCCGCCAAATCCCCGTCCAAAGCCAAGCCGGCTGCGGCGGCAGCCGACAAACCTGCCGCGTCGAAGAAGAAGTCGGGTGGCGGCAAGAAAGCGACCAAAGAGCCGGCAATCGCCGCGGGCACGGTGACCGCGGAAACTGCCGCAGCCAAACCGGCCAAACCGGCCAAGCCGCCACTGACCGCGGCCGCCCGCCAAAAGCTCGTTGCCAAACTGCACAAGGTGCTCAAGGGCCACTACACGCCGCGGCTGCCAGACACCTCGCGGCCGCTGCTTGAGCAGGTCCTGTTCGCCTGCTGCCTTGAAAATGCCGACTACGAGTCTGCGGAAAAGGCCTTCACAAAGCTGTTGGAAAATTCCTTCGATCTCAATGAGGTGCGGGTGACGACGGTTGCGGAACTGGCCGAAGTGCTCGCCGGACTCCCCGACCCTTCCCGGGCCGCGCTCGCCCTGCGGCGGGCCCTCCAGGCAGTCTTCGAGTCGACCTACAGTTTCTCACTGGAGCATGCGAAGAAGAACTCGGTGTCGCACGGAGTGAAGACGCTTGAAAGCCTGCAGGCGTTGACGCCTTTTGTGCAGGTCTACATTACCGCCACGGCGCTCGGCGGGCACGGGATTCCTCTCGATCAGGGTGGCCTCACGGGCCTCTACCTCGGCGGCGTGATTTCACGGGACGAGTACGACCAGGGAGCGGCCCCGGGCCTCGACCGGCTGGTTGCCAAGAAGGTCGGCCGGGAGTTCAGTTCGCTGCTGCACCAGTTCGGCGCTGACCTCGTCAGCTCGCTGCACGGCGTCAAAGTCAAAAAGATCCTCGCTGAGATCGACAGCGACGCGAAGGACCGGCTGCCGAAGCGGGGTGAGCAACTTCCGCCACCGGCTGCCGCACCGGTGACGGAGACGGCTGCCGCGGCAGTCGCTGAAGAGCACCGGCCAGCCGGGCCCCAAGCCGCCGCGCGTCCGGCGGGCAAGACGCCGCAGCCGCCGCCCGGTTCGGGCCCCAAGCGGGACGCCGATGGCAAGCCGATCGGGCCGCGATCGGGACCAAAGCCGTTTGTCGTCAAGCCGAACATGGCCCGGTCGCTGACGATCAAACCGGAACTGGCGGCCCAGCGAGAGGCGGCGGACAAGGCGGCCGCCGCGGCAAAGAAGCCGAGCCCGGCCAAGCCGGCCGCCAAGGCCAAACCAGCCGAGGGCAAAACCAAGAAGCGGGCTGCGGCGGCAAACAGCGACCACAGCCGCAAGCTGGCGAAGAAAAAACCCCGCTAGACGACGGCAGCCCGCGGGTGATTGCAACCGAGAGGAGGACTGGTGGCAGGCCATTCCCACTGGGCGAATATCGCCCGCAAAAAGTCGCTGGTCGATGCCAAGCGGGGCAAGCTCTGGAGCAAACTGGCCAAGGCAATCATCGTGGCCGCCAAGCACGGGGGGCCCGACCCCGACGCCAACCTCCGGCTCCGGTATGCGATCGACGCCGCCAAGGCGGTGAGCATGCCCAAGGACAACATCCAGCGGGCGATCAAGGCGGGCTGCGGCGAACTCAAAGGGGGCAACCTTGAAGAATCAGTCTATGAGGGCTATGCCGCCGGGGGGGTTGCCGTGCTCTGCGAAATCCTCACCGACAATCGCAACCGGACCGCGCCGGAGATTCGGAAGCTGTTTGAACTCTGTGACGGGAAACTCGGTGCGACCGGCTGCGTCGCCTATCTGTTTACGCGGACCGGTGTTGTCAGAGTGCCGCAGTCGGCCTGCAGCGAAGACCGACTGCTCGAACGTGTGCTTGAGGCGGGGGCAGACGACGTGACGGCGGCAGACGATCACTGGGAAGTCCACTGCGATCCCCAGGCGATGAGCGACGTCGTCGCCGCCCTTGCGGCTGCCGACCTGCCCGTTGAGTCGAACCAGATCATTCGTATTCCGGCCAACACCATCGACATCGAGGATGTCGAAACCGCCCGCAAGGTGCTCGAGTTGATGGAGCGGCTTGACGACCACGACGACGTGCAAAGCGTCTCGGCCAATTTCAACATTCCCGACGAAGCGCTGGCCCAACTCGGCTGATACCGCGTTACTCTTCCTCGTCTTCCGAGTGGTCGACCGAGGGCCAGTAGTCGTCGAAGTCGAACTCCGGGCTGTTGTCGAGGTCGTGGCATTCGAGGCAGTTATTGACTGCCCGCTCTCTTCCCGCCGGCGTGTCGAGCGTCAGCACGAGTTCCTCCCGAAGCCGGTCTCGCTCGGCGAGGCTCGCCCGGACATCACCTCGTTCGACCGCAGCGTGGGCGGCGGCGGGACCGTGGCAGTTCTCGCAGCCGTTGTGGGCGAGGTGCGGTGTCTTCGCCAGACTTGCGAAGCCCCCCTCAAACGGCTCGAACCGCTGGGGGGCCCAGCCGACGACGTGGCAGGAGAGGCACTCAGGATCGCCGTCCCGCCGCGGGTCCTGCTCCTCGAGGGTCGTCAACGCGAAGGCGTGAGAGGAGCCCTCCCAGACCTCGTAGGCGTAGTCGTGGCAGTCGCCGCAGGCGGCGCTGCCGGCAAACCGTCGGCCGGTTGGGTGCCGCATCGCGGACAACCCGAGGCCGTCGAAGCCGAGCGATTCCAACTGCCGCTGATAGCTTGCCAAGAGTTCGATCATGTCGCGGGCCTCACCCCAGCGAGCGTCGAGCGGAACCCGCTGGCTCCGCAGCGGCTGGGCAGTGCCGGGGAAGAAGCCGATCGCTACTGAATACATCCCCTTGTGCCCGAGTTCCACCAGCCGGCCGCCGCTGGGGAGGTCGGGCAGGGTTGCCGGCGGTTCGTCGGCTCCGCCGGCGGTGACGACGATATCGAACTGGGGATAGGCCGCGGCGAGGCTCCGCGTTTCCTCGGGCGTGGCCCAGGAGAGCAGCACCTGATGGTCACAGCCCCCCTGCTCCAGCAGCCCGGCGACCTCGCCAAGGGCGGCCGCTGCCGGGGCGATTTCGATCGCGTCGTTCCGGATGCCGCCGGCCTTGCTGTCGCCGAGGACTGACGTGATGCCGATCCGCAGCCCGCCGATTTCAACGACCCGAACCCGGGGCGTGATGTTGGCGTCGAGGCCGAGCAGGCCGACATTGGCACTGAGAAACGGGGTCGGTTCGTTTCCGACCGCGGCAACGGCGGCGACGAGTTCCTCCGCCGGCAGCCGGAGGTCGGCCGGACCGAAGCCGATACCGCTGTAGCCCATCTGCCGGAGGCCGTCGGCGATCGACTGATATTTCACCTCGGCCTGGCGACCGAACCGCTTCACCTGACTGCCGAGGTCGACCGCCACCACCGGCCAGCCCGCCTGCCGGAGAGCGCGGAGAAAGTTTTGCCGTCTACTCAGGCCGCCTTTCTGGTTTTCCTTGCCGGTGCAGCCGCAGGGCTCGATATAGCCGTCGAGTTCGCCGGTGATCGCCACCACAGCCGCCGGCGGGGTCCAGTTTTCAAACAGCCGCCCATTCCGCTTTTCAAACTCCGCGACGGTCTCCTCGCCGACGCCTTCGCCGCGATCGGGACTGCCAGCCCCTGCGGCTGACCGGGTCGACGCGGTGACCAGAAAAAGCATCAGCAGGGTCCAGCCGAGACACCGAGCCACCCTCGCTGAAGCGACGTGGTTGTCGCCATCGGGCCCCGGTCTCCGCCCGCGTCGGTCGATTGCAAGCATGATTCTCCTCCGGCCTGATTCCGCGACCCTGAGCAGTGGCCGTCACCCCGTGACGGCGGGCGTTCCTGCCGGACCGCCGACATCCCAGCAGAATCTGCCCCTACTCGACAATGGCAACACAGACAGGGATCGTCAATTCCGGGGTGTCTGATTGACCCGTTGCGAGCACGATTCGGCCCGCTTCCGCCGCCGTGGTGCAGAGCCGGTTGGCCGTCGGGGACTCTGGGGTCACCGACAGCTCGATCTCGATCCGCAGCAGTCTGCCGTTTCCGATCGGCTGGGGTGGGCCGATCTCGACCCCCAGCCCGGCGGGGACGACCTCCCTGACCGTCGGTCGGACCTGGTCGCGGTTTGGCCCGCGGGCCGTCAGGAAAAGCTTGGTGGTAAACCCCTCGCGCCGTGAGATCGATCCCAGTCTGACCGCCTTGGCACGGCGGTCCCAAGCCGGGCCGATCAGGCTGAGATCGCCGGCAACCGTCGCCTCGAAGGGGATGGCGGCGAGCACCTCCTCGCCGTCGATGCGGAACGTCGTCTGCAACTCACCACCGAACTTGCCCAACGGCAAACCGGCCGCGAGCCCGAGAGTGACCCGGAACCCCCCTGTCGCCCCGTCAGCCTGTTTGAGGTCGGCTGGGGGCAGCGGCTCGGCCGCGACGGCGACAGCATCCTCGAGTTTGCTGGCGGCCAGCCGGCAACTGACCAATTCCGGGACCGTTTCGCCAAAGGTCAGGATCGTTGCTGTCGCATCGGTCGCCGACGCCGGCGACAGCCCAGCGAGGGTGATCGCCTCCGGTTCGGCTCTCCAGAGCGGCACGACTTCGCCGACGATCGAGAAGGCGATTTCGGGCCGCCGCGGGTCGTTGGTGAGAATCGTCGCCTGCTGCCGGAATGGGCCGCCGCCTCCCTTCCCCTTCCACTCGATGCGAATCGACGTCGCCTGCCCTGGCGGCACGGTCAGGCTGCTGCCGTCACCCGCGTCGGCGTCGGCAAAATCGCTGACCGTGCAGGTGCAACTTGTCGCCCCCTTGGTGAGGACCAGCGGGGCGGCTCCCGAGTTGCGGATGGCGAATGCATAGCTGCCGCTGCCGCCGACGGCGACCCTGCCGAAGCGGTGCGTCGTTTCGGTGGTTTCGATCTGCGGCTGCGGTCCCTCAATGGCGGCGGTCGACACCGGTGCCGCTGTCCGCAGCGGCGTGCTGGCGGCGGCGACAAATGCCGTCGCCATGCCGGTGAGGCCGCCGGCGAGGGCGGCAACGCCAGCGACAAGCCAGGGGTTGGGCAAACGGAATTGCATGCGGTCGATCCCTCCCGGGTGCCTCGCTAGACGGAACGGCCCCAACGGTTCCCGGCGACTCCGAAAGCCCGCCTTGGCGGGGAGCTAGCCGCCAGCCCTCGCGGCCAATCGGTTCCCGGCCGTTAATAGGATCTCGCGATGACGCTCCGTCGAGTCACGGGCCGGCCGGTAAACAGGCACTTCCCGTCATCACCGTTCCATTGTAGCGGGTTGCAGCGGACCGTCACCTTCAACGGGTCGAGGGCAGCGGCGACGGCGGGATCGTCGGCGACATGCACATGGGCAAACCCCGCCTGCTGGTCGCCGTCGCTGGCGAAGTACTCGGCGACGGCACCGGGGTCGTCAAGTTGCACCGAGTGGCTTTCGCGGAAGGCGACAGCCCTGTCGAACAACTGCTGCTGAACGTCCTCCAGCATCCCGGCGGCCTCGGCGACAAATTGATCGAGCGGCAGGGTCTCGCGGTCTTTGGGGGAGCGATCACGGCGGCCGAGGCTGATAACCCCGGCCGCAAGGTCGCGGGGTCCGATTTCGACCCGCAGGGGCACCCCCTGCTTGATGTGCTGCCAGACCTTGTCGCCCCCCCGCAGGTCGCGGTCATCGATGTGCACCCGCAGCGGCTCATCCCGCCAACGGCAGGCCTCGAGCCGCGGCTTGAGCGACCGGCAGCACTCGAGGACCGCAGCCCGGTCCTCCGCGGTGCGATGAATCGGCAGCAGCACAATCTGCTCCGGGGCGACGCGGGGCGGCAGGACCAGTCCGTCGTCGTCGGCATGCGTCATGATCAGTCCGCCGATCAGCCGCGTCGACACACCCCAGGAAGTTGTCCAGCAAAACGATTCGCCGCCGGTCGCATCGGCGAACTTGATCTGCTGCGCGCGGGCAAAATTCTGGCCGAGGAAGTGCGAGGTGCCCGCCTGCAGCGCCTTGCCGTCCTGCATCATCGCTTCGATCGAATAGGTCTCAACTGCGCCGGGGAACCGTTCGCTCGCCGGCTTGGGGCCCTTCCAGACCGGCATCGCCAGATCGCGTTCGGCAAAGGTGGCGTAGATCTCAAGCATCCGCAGCGTCTCTTCAACGGCCTCGGCCTCGGTGGCGTGGGCGGTGTGTCCTTCCTGCCAAAGGAACTCGGCGGTCCGCAGAAACACCCGTGGCCGCATCTCCCAACGGACGACGTTGGCCCACTGGTTGATCAGCACCGGCAGGTCCCGCCACGACTGGATCCACTTGGCGTACATCGCCCCGATGATCGTCTCGCTGGTCGGCCGGACCACCAGCGGTTCCTCAAGCTTGCCGGTCGGAATCAGCTTGCCGTCGGGCCCGAGTTCGAGCCGGTGGTGGGTGACGACGGCGCATTCCTTGGCGAAACCCTCGACGTGCTTCGCCTCCTGCTCGAGGTAGGACAGCGGAATGAACAGGGGGAAGTAGGCATTGCGGTGCCCCGTTGCCTTGAACATCTGATCGAGAATGCCCTGCATCCGCTCCCAGAGGGCGAACCCGTGGGGCTTGATCACCATGCAACCCCGCACCGGCGAGGCTTCGGCGAGATCGCTCGCGCGGACCACCTGCTGGTACCACTCGGGATAGTCTTCATGCCGGGTCGGGCTGATCGCGTGCTTGGCCATTACGTTGCCAGGGGGCATGGGGCGGGCGAGGTCGGGCAGGTCGGGATTGTAGCCGCTCAGGCGGCAGCGGCTGCAGCCGCCCCGGAAGACTTCCGTCGATTCTGGTAGGCTGGCAGGTTCATACGAAACGTTCTTGTCGAGCCCTGCATGCCCCCCTCCCCGCCCCTGCCCGCCGTTATCGCGCCCCGCAGCCGGAGGAAGTGCGTGACGGAATTGTCTCCGCAGGCGGCGATCGACCAGATTTTCCTGGCGACCCGCAAGCAGCTGCGGCCGAACCGGCACGGGCAGCTCTATTTGCAGGTCGAACTCGCCGACCGCAGCGGGATGATCACCGGCCGCATGTGGAACGCCTCTGATGAACACTTCGAGGCCTTCGAGGAGGGTGACTACGTCCGGGTTGTCGGCACGACGCAGCTCTACTCGGGGGCGTTGCAGATTATCGCCACCCTGATCGAGCGGGCTGACCCGACAAGCATCGACGAGACCGAGTTTCGGGTGCTCACCGACGCGGCGGTCGGCCGGCTGAAGCAGGAATATGAGGCGATCGCCCTCTCGGTCGAGCGTCCCTGTCTCAAACTGCTCTCTGAAGAACTCCTGGCAGATACCGGGTTGATGGCCGCCCTCGCCCGCTGCCCGGCCGGCGTCAAGCAGCATCACGCCTACGCCGGCGGACTGCTTGAGCATGTCGTGATGCTGCTGCGGCTGGCCGACCGGGTCGCGCCGCTCTACCCCGACCTCGACCGCGATCTGCTGATCACGGGCGTGCTGCTGCACGACATCGGCAAAACAGTGGAACTGGAAAGCGAGAAGGGATTCTCCTACACCGAGGCGGGACAGCTGCTCGGGCATGTGCTGCTCGGCCTCGAGATCGTCGACGAGAAGATCCATGCCGTCGAACTGCGGTCGGGCGAGCCTTTCGACGACGAACTGGCCAACCGGATCAAGCACATGGTGGCCAGCCACCATGGCGAGTATGCCTTCGGAGCTCCGAAACTGCCGATGACCCTTGAGGCGCTGGCGCTGCACTATCTTGACGCCCTCGACGCCCGGATGGCGGGCACGCTGCAGTTGTTCCAGGCCGAGGCGTCGATCGATGACGGCTGGACGCAGTATCACGCAAATCTTGGCCGCAAGTTTTTCCGGGGCCGCGAGCGGCGCGAGTCGTGACCCCTCGCCCCTCCCGATCGCCGGGCGGCCGCCGCAGCCGCGGCACTGACCGCGGCGAGGTCGTCGGCAGCTTTCGCCGCAGCCGACAGGGTTACGGCTTCGTGCGGCCCGCCGACGCCCCGCCGGGTGATCGCGACCGGGATATTCGCATCCCGGCGGTCGCCACCGCCGATGCCGCCGACGGCGACACCGTGCGGGTGCGGCTGACCCAGGCCCGCGATGTCGGCCGGCCCGGCCTCGCCGGCGAAATCGTCGAGGTTCTCGAGCGGAAAACCGTTCGGTTTGTCGGCACCGCCTTCGAGTCGGCCGGCCAGGGCTGGGTGCAAATCGACGGTACGCAGTTTCCGCGTCCGGTCTGGGTCGGCGATCCCGGTGCCAAGTCGGTCGGCGCTGGCGACAAGGTGGTGGTCGAACTGATCCGGTTTCCGACCGTCCTGCGGGATGGAGAGGGCGTCGTCGTCGAGGTGCTCGGTGCGGCTGGAGCCGCCGGCGTCGACACCCGCATGGTGATTGCCGAGTTTGGCCTGCCCGGGGAATTTTCCGAGGCGGTGCTCGACGACGCCCGGCGGCAGGCCGAGGTCTTCAGCGACGCGGTGCCCGCCGACCGCCGCGACCTGTCGGCCGAGACGATCGTCACGATCGACCCGGTCGATGCGCGGG
>CAZIQV010000058.1:0-9325 GCA_964541275.1 uncultured Chitinophagaceae bacterium
GTCTCTCCGCCGTTGTCCGGGCTTCTTTTCCCACCGCCGAAAGCTCCCGAGGTTCGTATGTCCGATTGCACTGCCGCCGAGTCCGCCTCCCGCCAGCAGCCGAACCGCCGTCGCGACCAGGCCGCCGCCATCGATGATCCCGTGCGGCTCTATCTGTTGCAGATGGGGGGCATTCCTCTGCTCGATCGCGACGCCGAGGTCGCCCACGCCCGGCAGATCGAACGCTGGCGGCGGCGGTTCCGCCATGAGCTGCTCGGCAATGACCTCGTGCTGCGGGCGGCCGTGCGGCTGCTGGAACGGGTTCGGGCCGGTACCGTCCGGCTCGATCGCACCCTTGAGGTGGCGGTCACCAACACCGACGAAAAGCGGCAGCTACTCCGCCGCATTGAGCCGAACCTGGCAACCCTGCACCGGCTGATCGGGGAAAACCGGCAGCTGTTTCGCCGGGCGACATCGAAGTCGGTTCCCCTGCCGGCCCGCCGTGCTGCCTGGCGGCGGCTGGTGCGGCAGCGGAGCAAGGCGGTGCGACTTGTCGAGGAGATGCGGCTGCGGATTCAGCGGCTCGAGCCGCTGCTCAAACAGTTGCGGGAACTTGCCGGCGGTCTGCCGCGGTCTGATCGGCGGCGGCAGCGGGGCCTGCTCATCGGCCTCGGCGAGACCCGGAGGACTCTTGCCAGACGACTCCGGCGGCTGGAAAGCTTCCAGCGGCACTACGATGCCGCCAAACGCGATCTCGCCGCCGGCAATCTTCGCCTGGTGATTTCGATCGCCAAGCGGTATCGGAACCGGGGGCTGACCTTTCTCGATCTCATTCAGGAGGGGAATGCCGGGTTGATGCGGGCGGTCGACAAGTTCGAGCACGCCCGCGGATTTAAGTTTTCAACCTACGCGACCTGGTGGATTCGCCAGGCGATCACCCGGGCGATCGCCGATCAGGGTCGCACCATCCGGATGCCGGTCCACATGGTCGACGCCATGGGGAAACTGCGGAACGTCAGCCGCGATTTTCTCCAGCAGCACGGCCGCGAGCCGACGCTGGAGGAACTCGCCGATCAGTCCGGGCTGCCGCTCGACGAGGTGAGCTGCATCGAACGGATGACCCATCGGATGGTCTCGCTCGACCAGCCGCTCGGCGACGGCGAGGAACATGCCCCGGGCGACTTCGTTCGCGAGACTCGGGTCGACGATCCCCTGCGGGGGATCAATCAGGCCGCGCTGCGGGTTTCGATCGCCAAGGCGCTGGCCGCGCTCACCTCTCGCGAGCGGGAAATTCTTCAGTTACGGTTTGGCCTGACCGACGGCTACTGCTACACGCTCGAGGAGGTTGGATCGATCTTCAGCGTCACCCGCGAACGGGTTCGCCAGATCGAGGCGAAAGCGGTCGAGAAGTTGCGGCAGCCGGGCTTCCACGCCGATCTCGCCGGCTTTGTCGACGACGGGCTGCTCGAGCGGGTCGGGAGCCTCGGTCCCCACCGCAGCCGGGGCATGATCGATACCCGCTCGCGACCCTCCCGCCCGCCGGAGGCCGCTACGCACTCTTCGCCTCGTCGAGCGCCTGCTGCAGCGTCTGCTTCGACTGAAGCCCCATGAACTGCTGCACGAGCTGCCCCCCTTTGAAGATCATGATCGCCGGGATGCTTGAAACGTTGTAGCTCATCGCCAAGCTGCCATGGTCGTCGACGTTGACCTTGCCGACGCGAAACGTTTCGGCATTCTCCGCGGCGAGTTCTTCGATGATCGGGCCGATCGCCCGGCAGGGGCCGCACCAGGGAGCCCAGAAATCGACGAGCACCGGCACCGGCGAGTCGAGCACCTCCTGCTGGAAGTTGGCGTCGGTAAACTCAATCGCGTTTCCCATCATCATCTCCTCAGAGGATTCTCAGTATTTCCGCAGCCGTTCCCGGAAGTCCGCGGCCCGCTTGGAACCGTCCGCTCGACGCTTCCAATGTGAGTCGGCAGCATAGCAGAAATGAGCGATCCGTTCCGCCTCAGGAAGACCGAGCCCGGATGACCCCCTCCACGCTCCACCCCGGTCGCTGCTGGCTGGTCGAACGAGCAGCCAGCGGCGGCGTAGCCGGCCGAGTCGCGCCGCAGACGATCGAGCCGCCCGCAGCGGGCGATGTGCTGATTGAGATTGAGGCGGCCGGGTTCAATTACAAAGACGCGCTCGCCTGCAGCGGGCACCCCGGTGTCGCCCGTCGGCTGCCGCTTGTGCCGGGCATCGACGCTGCCGGGATTCTGCAGCAGCCAGTCGGCGGGCTGCCCGCAGGCAGCCCGGTGGTGGTCACCGGCAACGGGCTTGGTGAATCGCGGCCCGGCGGGTTTGCCAACTGGCTGGTGGCAGCCTCGGCGGCGGTCATCGGCCGGCCGCCGACCCTCTCCGCCGAGGCAGCGATGGCCCTCGGAACCGCCGGGTTGACCGCCGTTGTCGCGGTGGAGCGGCTGGGAGGACTGATTGACTGGGCTTATCAACAGCGTGCGGGTGGGCCCGAGCCGCCCGTCTGGCTGGTGACCGGGGCCAGCGGGGGCGTGGGGATGCTGGCGGTGGCCGCGGCGACGCAGGCTGGCCACCGCGTGGTCGCCTGCACCCGCAAGCCGGAGGCGGCCGCGGCCCTTGAGGCGATCGGTGCGGCTGCGGTGATCGACCCCGGCGAGGCTGTCGCCGCCGGCGACAAGCCGCTGGCCAGCGGCCGGTACCTTGCGGTCATCGACACGGTCGGTGGGCGGCTGCTCGCCGACCTCTTGCGGTCGGTGCAGCCGGGCGGGGCAGTCGCCAGCATCGGCAACGCGGGAGGCGTTGATCTGCCCACGACGGTCCTGCCGTTCATTCTCCGAGGCGTCACTCTGGCCGGGATCGATGCGGCCGGCCTGCTGTCGAATGACCAGCGGCGGCAACTCTGGCCGCAGCTGGCAACCGTTTGGCCGCGGGTTGAAGCCCATCTGCCGGTGCGGCGGCTGCCGCTGGAACAGATCGGCGAATGGGCCGGTCAGATGCTCGCCGGGAAGACGTGCGGGCGAGCTGTGGTCATTCCCGGCGGCGGAGAAGATCTTCCCTGATGCACACGATCAACCTGACGGCAGCCTGGGACCACTTCGAACTGCCGGAGACGAACGGCGACGCGGCCGGTTGGGCCCGCTGGTTCGGGCGACCGACCGGCGTCGAGCCGCCGCTGGAAGTCTGGCTGGTTGCGGCGACCGACCTGCTCAATCGGCTCTGGCTCAACGGCTTGCCCTTACGGCCTGTGTCGGCTGCGTCAGACTCCGAACGGGTTACCCCGCAGCTGACTGGCCGCAATCGACTGCTGCTCCCGCCAGCCGGCGTTTCGCTGGCCGTAGCCCGCGGACTCGATCATGAGTTGACGGCCGGCAGGATCGTTACCAGACGATCGGCCTTGCCGCCTCACCATGGGAGGGTCATGCTAGTGATCTCGGAAGGGACACCAGTAGTTCCGTGACCGCCGGGCCGGTGGCCCAGCGGTCCGGCCCGACGGCCGCAGCCAGCCGAGTTGTGCAGCCACCGTGAGAGGAAAGGATCAACGCCGATGTCGGTGATTCGTGTCGGTTCGACAGAGAAGTATGCCGCCGGTTGGGAGGCGATCTTTGGGGGCCGCAAGGCTGCGAAGAAGACCACAGCGAAAAAAGCCGCGGCCAAGAAGGCCAAGAAGCCAGCAGCGAAGAAGTCTGCCGCCAAGAAACCGGCTGGTCGCCGCCGCGGATAGGCGGACCGCGGCCGGATCGCCTCAGGACTTCCCGGCGAGTTCAGCGGCCCGGACGGCCGCCGCCGCCACAGCGTCGCTCAAGGCGGCCCGCACCCCCGCGCGTTCAAGTGCCGTGAGTCCGGCGATGGTTGTCCCTCCCGGGCTGCTGACGCGGTCGCGGATGACGGCTGGATGGTCGCCCGTCAGTTCGATCAGGGCGGCGGTGCCGGCGAATGTTTCGACGGCGAGCGCCTGAGCGAGCGGCCGGGGGAGGCCCGCCCGGACGCCGCCGTCGGCAAGGGCCTCGATCAGCAGGGAGACGTAGCCGGGGCCGGAGCCGGACACCGCCGTGACCGCATCGAGGTGGGCCTCCGGTACCTCGTGCACCCGACCGACCGCGGCCAGCAGCCGAAGGATCGTCTCGACGTCCTCCCGGCCGACTGCCGCCGCCGCCGAGACCGCGGAAACCCCCCGCCCGACGAGACAGGGGGTGTTGGGCATGGCCCGGACGACGCGGTCGGTGCCGGTCGCCGCCGCGACGGTGGCGATCGGCAGGCCGGCCACAATCGACAGGACGACAGCATCGGGCCGGAGGGCCGGGGCGAGGTCGCGGCAGACCGACACGGCCTGCTGCGGCTTGATCGCCAGAATGACCAGCCGCGCCGCGGCCGCCGCTTCGGCAGCCGATGGGGCGAAGCCGACTCCGGGGATTTGCCGTGCCAGTTCGGTCCGGGCCTCGGCGGCCGGGTCGAAGGCGATGATTGCCGCCGGCGGGATCGTCCCGTCGCGGCAGCAGCCAACTGCCAGGGCCCGGCCCATCTGGCCGGCACCGAGGATCGCAACTGTGGCTGCGGCAGCGGGCGGGGACGCGGTCACGGTTGTGCTGCCCCGGCAGTCTGAGGTCCGCTGACAACGGCTGGCAGGGCGGCATCGATCGCGTCGAGATCGAGCCGGCTGACATACAGTTGACTCGTCGGTCGCCGCCCGCCTCCGCCATCTCGGCTCGCCGTCCAGAGCAGCAGGTTGCCGTCGGGCGAAAAGACCGGCAGGACGTCGGCCCCGGGATGGTCGGTCAGCCGCAACGGCCGGCCGGCGCGAAATCCCGCCGCGTCAGCTTCGTAGCGAACCAGCCAGAGATCGTAGTTCGGCCGCTTGGTCGGGTCGGAGTGATCGGCGCCGGTCCAGATCAGCCAGGGCCGCGTCGGATGCCAGAACGGGGCCCAGTGCACCCCTTGGCCGCTGGTCAGCGGGGTGTCGCCGCTGCCGTCCGCCCGCATCACGTGGATCTGCAGTTGATGCTCGGCCAGGCGGTCGGTCCGGTAGGCGATCCAGTCACCGCCGGGGGAAAAGAAAGGACCGCCGTCGTAGCCCGGCTTGTCGGTCAACTGGCGAACGTCATCGCCATCCGCCGAGGCGACGTAGATGTCGGGGTCGCCGTCGCGGTCGCTGACAAACAGCAACCGGCGACCATCCGGTGAAAACGAGCACTCGGCATCATAGCCCGGTGTGTCGGTCAGCTGTCGCAGCGGTCCGGGCCGCTCGAGGTCGGCGATGAAGAGGTCCATGTGCGGGTCGAAGTCCCATTGATACCGTCGCCGCCGTCCGGTCCGGGCATCTTCCTCGGCCTGCTTGATCGCCGCCGCTTCCGTCTGGTCGAGTTGCGGGTCGCGGTGGCTCGAAGCGAACAGCAGCGACCGGCCGTCAGGGCTGAACCAGGCGCAGGTGGTCCGGCCGCGGCCGGTGCTGATTCGGGTCGGCTCGACGATTCGCGGGGCGTCGGCGGCGAACGGCTGAACGTAGATTTGGTAGAACGGATAATCGTCGGGAACGCCCTGGTAACAGATGCGGCTCATGTCCGGCGAGAAATAGCCCTCGCCAGCCTTGGCCAGCCCGGCGGTCAGGCGGATCGGTTCACCGAGGAACCGGTCTTCGAGTTCGGACCCAGCGGCAGCCGGCCTTGACGCCGCGGCGACGACGAGACCGATCGCGAGCGAAAGTCGGACCAGTTTGCGGTGGCTCACAACAGTCACGGTGCCTCTCCTCAGTGGCGTCAGTTGAAGGATTACGCGAACCGCTCCAGTATAGGAGCGGTTTCGGTGGCACCACAGTGAACCCCTGGAGAGCCCCAGCGGCTGCGGGAATGAAGATCTACACCAAGACCGGCGATGCCGGGCAGACCGGGCTCTTTGGCGGCCCCCGGGTCACCAAAGACCACGCCCGGATCGAAGCCTTTGGCACGGTCGACGAACTCAACAGCCTGCTCGGCATGGCCCGCACCGACGCCGCCGCGACCGATTTCGACAGCCTGCTGCGACAGATTCAGTGCGACCTGTTCGATCTCGGAGCCCAACTGGCGACTCCCGGCGACCACGAAGAACGAATCACGATCGCCCAGGTCGAGTCGTTGGAGGCGGCGATCGATCGCCACGACTCGGCACTTGAGCCGCTGGCCAACTTCATCCTCCCGACCGGCACGCCGCTGGCGGCGAGCCTGCATCTGGCTCGAACGGTCTGCCGGAGGGCCGAGCGGCGGGTCGTGACCCTCTCGAGCCGACTCGAGACCACCTCGCCGGCCAACGCGATTGAATACCTCAACCGCCTCGGCGATCTGCTCTTTGTGCTCGCCCGCATCGTCAACCAGCAGGCGGGCGTCGTCGACGATCCCTGGCATCCGGCATGACCAGCAGCCTGCACCAGGTCGTCGCCCAGCCGGCGGTCGCCCGCGCAAGTGAGCGGCTCAAGGCCGCCACTGCCGCCGTCCGCGCGCGGCACGCAGCCGGTGCCGACGGGCTCGAACTCTGCCGGCTGAAGGCGACCGCGGTCGACGCCGCCGTCGATGAGGTCTGGCAGGCAATCCTTGCCGAACTCGCCGGTGCCGACCGCGAGCGGATCGAACAGCGGGTCACGGTGGTGGCCCACGGGGGTTCCGCCCGCGGCGAAATGACCCCGGGCTCGGATCTCGATTTGATGCTGCTGCACGACCTGCCGACGAGCCCGGCGGTCGGGCGGCCGGGGGAACCGGTTTCCCCGGCGACCGGTGGACAGCTGCTGACCGACATCTCGCGGCGGCTGCTCCAGAATCTGTTCGACACCGGGCTGGAGGTTGGCCAGAGCGTCCGGACCGTCACCGAAGCGACGCAGCTCGCCTCGGGCGATGCCAGCATCTTCAGCACCCTGCTGGAGATGCGGGTGCTTGCCGGCCGGGAGGATCGCTGCCGCCGGCTGTCGGCAAAGCTGCGGACGCTGGCCCACCGCTCGCGGCGGCGGCTCGCCCGGATGCTGGTGGCGGCCCGGCGGACCGAGGCCCGGAAATATGGCGAGACCGTCTACCTCCTGCAGCCCAATGTCAAGCGGTCGGCCGGCGGCCAGCGAGACATCCAGTTCGCCCGGTGGCTGGCCTATCTCGAGTCTGATCGGCTGGTCTCGCTCGAGCCCCTGCCCTTGCCGGAGGGCACGGCGATCATCGCGGTCGATCCGGCGGCCGCCGCCGCGGGCGATCAGGGCTTGTCGCCGGCCGACATCGAACGGCTCACCGAGGCCCAGCGGTTTCTGCGTGATCTTCGGGTTGAACTGCACCTCTCCCACGGCAAGGGTGTCGACGAGCTGACCCGCGATGAGCAGGTGCGAATCGCCGCGAAGCGGGGCTACGCCGGCACTGCCGGCATGCTCCCGGTTGAGCAGTTCATGCAGGATTACTTCGGGCACACCCGCGAAGTCGCCCAGATCACCCGCAGCCTGATCCAGCAGGCCGAGGGGGGGCGGCGGCTGCGAAGCTGGACCACGGGCCTGCTCGGCAACCGGGTCGACGGGCAGTACGTCGTCGGTCCGCTGGCCGTCGCGGTGCTGCCCGAGGCGATCGCCGCCGTCGCCGCCGATGCCGAGCGAATCGTCCGGCTGGTTGAACTGTCGATGCTCTACGAAGTGGCAATCGAGCCGGCGAACTGGACGCTGCTGCGGCAGGCGATCGGGCGGGAGCCGCCACCGGTCACCCTCGCTGCCCGCCAACGGCTCTGGGGGCTGTTCTCCTCGGTCGGTCCGCTCGGCCCTGCCCTCCGGCGGCTGCATGAACTGCGGTTGCTGGAGCGGCTGCTGCCGGCCTTCGCCCATGCCCGTTGCCTGCTACAGTTCAACAACTATCACAAGTACACCGTCGACGAGCACTGCCTGCTGGCGGTCGACCGGGCGACCGATCTCGACGCCGACACCGGCTGGCTCGGCGACGTCTGGCGACAGATTCGCCGCCGCCGCCGGCTGGTGCTGCTGGCGCTGCTGATCCACGATCTCGGCAAGGGTTACGAAGGCGACCACAGCGAGATCGGGGCCGAAATCGCCCTGGAGGTCGCCGCGACGTTCGGGCTGTCGGAGGACGAGTCGGAAATCGTCGAGTTTCTGGTGCTTCGACACCTGATGATGGCCGAACTTGCCTTTCGCCGGAATGTCGACGACGACTCGCTTGTCCTCAGCTTCGCCCGGGAGGTCGGCTCGCCAGAGGTGTTGCGGATGCTCACCGTGCTGACGATGGCCGACATCGCGGCGGTCGGTCCCGGCGTCTGGAATCGCTGGAAGGCCGACCTGCTTCGCGAGCTTTACCAGCGGACGCTCCGGTTTCTCGATCCCGATGCCGACGCGACCGGCAGTGACCGGCGGCAGACTGAGCTCACCACGCTGCTCGCCGGCAGGGACGGGGCGGATCCGGTCGTCCGGCTGGCGGCGGGCCTGCCCCGGGCCTACCTCCGGTCCCACCAGCCGCGGGCTGCGGTCGAGGAACTGACCCGGCTGGCCAAGCTGCCACCCGGCGGTCGGTTTGTCACGGCCCGCTGGCAGCCGGAGACGGTCACGGTCTCGGTGACGGTCGGGCTGCGGTCGCCGACGGTCGCCGGTGTTTTTCACCGCGTCGCCGCCGGTCTCGCCAGCCAGCGGCTGGAGGTGCTGTCCGCCGATATCCACACCCTCGACGCCGAGTATGTGATCGATCACTTTCGCGTGGTCGACCGGGACTACGCCGGCGAGACTCCAGCGGAGCGGCTGACTGAGATCGCTGCCGCGGTCAAATCGTCCCTCGGCACTGAACCACCGCCGATCGGCCGGCGGTGGAATCCCTTTGCGCCGCAGTTACAAGCGGCCGCCGTGCTGCCGCCGCGGGTCCAGATCGACAACGATTCGTCGGCCGACGCCACGATCATCGAAGTCTTTGCCGAGGACTCCGACGGCCTGCTGCTGGCTGTGGCCCGCACGCTCCACGAGCATCGCCTGTCGGTCCGGTCGGCGCGGATCAGCACCTACCTCGACCAGATCGTCGACGCGTTCCATGTTGTCGATTTCGGTGGCGGCAAGGTCGAAGATGCCGAGCGGCTGCAGGCGGTCCGGCGGGGGCTCAAGGCGGCCGTCGCGCCGCTGCTGGGACCCGGCCGGGAATCGGTCAGTTGACCGCCGCGGCCAGTCCGGCGACCGCCCGCTGCCGCTCGCCGCGATCGGTCGGGTCGAATGCCGCCTGCCGGCCGGCCCGAGCGATGTCGCGGCAACGGCGGGGATCCCAGCGGCGTCAGACCGCGGCAGGACGGCGAGGCTCTGTCCGAAAACTCAGGAGCTGGCTTCGAGCGGCTCATTTGGCCGCTGGCCAGGTCCGG
>CAZIQV010000059.1:0-9292 GCA_964541275.1 uncultured Chitinophagaceae bacterium
GCCGGCTTGTCGCCGACGTCGATCATGTGAATGGGGTGCAGGCTCATCTCCATGCCGACGAGCATACGCCGGCTTTGAGAGTATGGGCAGCCCCGAGGCTCTGTGTGGAACCACACGGGGGCCGATGCGCCTTGCTGGCACACCGGCCCCCGGCATGGAGTCGCTGGAGAAACTCGTTTCAATGTACGTGGAAAAAGCCATCCCTGGCCTTTTTCCACTTGGGCAATCCCGAAAGGCCAAGGGTTTCGGGATTGCCGTTCGCCGCATCCTGCGGCGTTACACGAGCTCTTTGCGTGAACCGATCAGCGTCCGGAGCCGTTCGGCCAGCAGGGCCACGTCGAAAGGCTTCTTGAAGCTTTCGTTGACATGGGCTCGGTCGACAGTGATTTGCGAACCGTCATCGGGCAGCAGAGCGATCACGATCGTCTCGGCATACTCGGTGTTCCGCCGCAGATTCTGGCAGATCTGCTGGGCGTCAATCCGGCCGATCGCGTAGTCGACGACGATGCAGTCGGGGTGGAAGCTCTCGGCCTGGATGCCCGCCTCGAAGCCGCTGGCGGCGACCTGAATCTTGAACGACTGTTCGGCCGGCAGGTGCCGCTTGAGGTTTTCAATCAGCAGCTGGTCCTGCCCGACCATCAGCACCTTGGCCATGGCCTCATCCTCAAGGTCGCCGAGCGGCATGCCGTGCTCCTTGAGAAACTTGATCAGATATTCCCGCGGAATGCGGCGGTCCTGCGACCCGGGAATGCGATAGCCCTTGAGCCTGCCCGAGTCGAACCATTTGCTGACGGTCCGCGGGGCAACCTTGCAGATCTTCGCGACCTGGCCTGTTGTAAACACCTTCATTATCTGGACTCCATTGGATCTTCGTGTCCGGACACATCCTCGGCCAGCCCGCACTCGCAAAGAGTGGCAAGACACGGCCCCCCCGACGCGGTCAAAACCATCGGGAAGGCCGCGTCACCAGCTTCCGACGGGGCGGTGCGACGCAGTGGGAGTCGAGAGAAAGGCAATCCGCCCGCCAGGTTGCCGGCCGCTGGCCAACAACCCGGCGAATGCCCAGACTCGCAGAATCCCCCCTGCGTCATGCCTCCCAGTGTCCGGACGGTGCCGGACACTCAGGAAACATGACCGTCCAAAGGGGTAGATCGAAAGATCACGTCGTGAGACTTGAGCCGTTCTTCCGGAAGAATCTGGTCGTGGCACCCGTTCCGGGGTGGTGGAAAGCAGCTGCCGCAGCACGACCCGGTGAGCGGCGGCCCCGACGAACCCGCGGCCGGGCCGGCTCACAATCAGGCCGCCGCTGTCCGTTTCCCGGCGTCAGTCGCCTCGAACCGCACCGCGACCCGCTTCGAGACTCCCGACTCCTCCATGGTGACGCCGTACAAGGTGGTGGCCGTCGCCATCGTCTTCTTGGAGTGGGTGACGACGATGAACTGGGTCGTGGAGAGAAAGTCCCGCAGCACGCCGACGAACCGGTCGACGTTTGCCTCGTCGAGGGCGGCGTCGACCTCGTCGAGCACGCAGAACGGGCTCGGCCGCGAGCGGAAGATCGCCAGCAGCAATGCGACGCAGGTCATCGTCTTTTCGCCCCCGGAGAGCAGCGAGATGTTGCGGGGCTCCTTGCCCGGGGGGCGGGCGACGATTTCGACAGTGGTCTCAAGCAGATCGACCTCGGGGTCGAGCACGATGTCAGCCTGCCCGCCGCCGAACAGCCGCTCGAACAGTTCCCGAAACTCCCCGCGTACCCGCTCGATCGTCTCGCCGAGCAGCCGGCGGCTCTCCTCGTCGATTCGCTCGATCAATTTTTCCACCGACTGCTTGCCCTCGGTGACGTCGGCAAGTTGGCCCTCCAGTTCGGCGAGCCGGCCGGCCAACGCTTCGGCCTCGGCGAGAGCTTCGAGATTGACCGAGCCGATCGAGCCGAGCTTCCGCCGGACCTCGGCGATCGCCGTGTCGAGTTCTCCCCGGTCGGCGGGCACCTCGATCGGCTCGCCTTCGAAGTCGGTTTCCGCCGGGGCCGGCAGTGGCTTCTCCGGGTCAATCTGGTAGTCGTCCTGGAGCCGCTCAAGGATACGGCTGCGGTGGTGGCTGGCCGTCTCCCGTTCCAGCGCCGCGGCGTGACTGGTCGCATTGCACTCGGCGATCGTCTGTCGACTCGCTTCAACCGTCGCCGTCGCCTGCCGCCGGGCGGCGAGGATTGTTTCCTGGCTGGTCGTGCAGTCGCGCAGCCGGCGCGAGGACTGCTCTGCCGCCAGGCAGGCCTCGGCATACCGGTCGCCCGCCGCGAGCCGTTCGAGATCGACGGCGGCGAGCCGGCGGTCAATCTCCAGCAGCCGGTCGCGGGCGGCGGTGAGCTCCTCGCGGCGGGTCTTTTCGGCCGTCACCCGGGCAGCCAGCGTCGCCTCGACCGCTGCGGCCCGCTCGCGGCAGCTGGCATGATCACGGCGGAGCCGGGCGACGTCGGCGAGCACCTGCTCCCGGGACTTGTCGATGGTCGCCAGGCTCGCCTCGGCCGCCTCGATCTGGCGGATCGTGTCAGCCACCGCCGCCTCGGCGTCGGCTGCGGCGGCGGCTGCCGCCCGCACCACTTCGGCGGCGGCCACCGCGGCGGTCTCGGCATCGTGCAGCTGCCGCTGGGTTTTCTCGACGTGCCGCCGGCTGTTCTCAAGCTCTCGTTGGAGGCGGTCGCACTCGCCCTGCTGGGCGGCCCTGTCGGCGACGGCCGCCTGCTGCCGGGCGGCCAGCTGCCCCTGGCCGCTGCGGGCCTCCTCGAGCCGTCGCTGCGCGGATCTGAGTTGCTCGCTCGCCGCTGCCGTCTCGGCCTCCAGGCGGCGGTTTCGGGCCGTCAGGTCGCGGCACTCGCTGCGGCGGCTGACGAGGCCGGCGGCGGCGGTGCCGGCACCGACCTCGAGGCCGTCACCGTTGGAGATCGCGGTGCCGTCGTCGGTCAGCAGGACCACCCCGGCAGGGCATGTCGGCAGCAGCCGGCGAGCCGTTGCCAGAGAATCGACCAGCCAGAAGCGACCGAGCAGGCAGCGGCGGAGCCGGGCAGTGGCCGCGTTGTCAGGCGGAGCCGAGTCTGGCCGCGGGGGACCGATGAAGTCGGGATCGGGTCGGGCCGGTCCCGGGGCGGAGAGCTGATCGAGCCGACCGATCAGCCCGGTGGTGTCGACCCCGGAGGCGACCGGGTCGAAGGCTGGCGGTTCGGGTAGCCCATCGAGGGCAATGAAGCCGACACGGCCCCCCGCCTGCAGCACGCCGGTGGCGGCCTCCGAGCCGGCCCAGCGGGCGTACCACGCGAGCAACTCAGCGAGGCCCGCGACAACCAGCTGTTCCCCGCGGCCGCCGATGGCGATGTCGACGAGGCTGGCGAAGCGGGCGGATGTCGCGATCAGGTCGGCCGGCAGCCCGAGCAGGCCGGGAATGTCCCGCTCGGCCTGCGCGAACAGTTCCCGGGTGGCCGCCGACACCCCTTCGCGGGTGCGAATCAGCTCTTCGAGCAACTGTTGCCGGTCCCGGTTCGCCTCGAGCCGGGACCGCTGATCTGTCAGATTCTGCCAGGCGGTGTCGACGGCGACAGCCGCCTGGTGCTGTTCGCTTTCCAGCTGGCGGCGACGGCGTTCGAGGTCGGCGGCGCGGAGGTCGACCGCGGCGACCGCGCCTGCTGCCGTGGCGATCCGTTCCTCGAGCCGCTTGATCTCCGCCCAGGCCGCCTCGATGTCATCGCGGCAGGTTTCGACCTGTTCGAGAGCGGCCGCAGCGGCGTCGCGCCGCGCGGCGGCAGCCGTCTCGGCTTGCTGTCGGCTGAATTGTTGCCGGTCCTGCTGCCGCCGCAGGGCGGCGAGTTCTCGCTCGGTGGCGGCGGCGGTCTGGTGCGAGCCCGCCGCCTGCTGCTCCTGCTGCTGCAGGGCTGCGGCAAAGCGTTCGGCTTCGGCGAGGGCCGCCGCCTGCTCGCTGCGGGCGGAGGCGATCGCGTCGGCGGCCCGGCGGCGGTGGTCGGCGGCTTCGGCGACCGCCCGCCGGGTCGCGGCGACTTCGGCATCGAGATCGTCCCGCCGGCTGCGGAGAGACTCGCAACAGGCTTGGGCAGCGGCGGCCCGTTCGCGGTCGATCGTCAGCTGCTGTCGGGCCGCCGTCAGGTCGGGCTCAACCGCTCGTTCCTCCGCGGCGAGCTGTTCGAGTCGGGTGGTGGCGTCCACCCGCTGCCGTTCGGCGTCGGCCAGCTTCTCGTCCGCCGCGGCGGTGGCGGCGGCGACCCGTTCCAGGGTGGCGGTGACAGCGACGAGATCGGCGGCGGCGGCGGTGAATCGCAAAGCTTGCAGCCGGTCGTTGAGCCGCCGCCAGCGGCGTGCCCGGGAGGCCTGGGCCTTGACCGTTTCGAGCCGGCCGGCGACCTCGCCGACGATATCGGCCAGCCGCTGCCGGTTCTGTTCGGCGCGGTCGAGCCGCCGCAAGGCTTCGGCCCGACGGCCGCGGAACCGCGTGATCCCCGCGGCTTCCTCGAAGACGGCCCGGCGTTCCTTGCCCGAGGCGACCAGCAGGGCATCGACCCGGCCCTGTTCAATGACGCTGTAGGCGTCGGTGGTGGCACCGGTGCCGCTGAGAATTTCGCGGATGTCCTTCAGCCGGCTGATGCCGCCGTTGACCAGATACTCACTCTCACCGCTGCGGTAGACCCGCCGCATGATTCGGACCTCGTCGGCCTCGACAGGCAGCTCGCGGGCGGTGTTGTCGAACACCAGCGAGACCTCGGCGGCGTTGAGCGGCCTGCGGGCCGTTGAGCCGGCGAAAATGACGTCGGTCGCCTCCCGGCCCCGGAGGCTGCGAACCGATTGCTCACCGAGCACCCACTTGATGCCGTCGACGACGTTCGACTTGCCCGAGCCGTTGGGGCCGACGACGACAGTGATGCCGGCGGGAAACTCGAACCGGGTCCGGTCGGCAAAGCTCTTGAAGCCGAAGAGTTCGAGGGCCTTCAGCGTGATCATGACCCGAATTCCAACCGGGCGGTGTCCAGCAACGCCGGCCAGAGCCCGGACGGCCGGTCGTCCGGATCGTCCCCGTCGTCCACCGCGTCGGTCTCCGTGTCGTCGGTCTCGGTGTCGTCGGTCTCAACCTGCCGCGACTGTTCGGCCGCTTCGCGGTGGACGCTCAACCGGCCATCAAACTCGGTCGGGATCGCGTCGAAGGCGAGCCGGCTGTCGAGCTTCCGCTGGGCGGTGGCCTGCTGCAGAAACTGCACCAGGTCGGGATAGGTGCCCCCGAACTCGACGATCTGCCGCAGAATCGGCTCGACCTGGGGCGACACCGTCTCCTGCTGGTCGGGCTCGCCGGGTCGGAAACAGCTGACCGTCGCCTCGTCGCCATCGACCACGACCACGATCGCCGGCCCGGCCTCGGCCCGGAGGCCGTCGTCGAGGGGATGCGCAGTGCCGAAAAGAACGATCTCGGCCCGGGCCGCCCGGGTGGCATGGATCAACGGTTCGCCCCGCACGTCAAGAACGTGGAACCGGCAGACGTCGGCGAGCATCTCGCCGCGAATGTCGGGCAGCCGTGGGTCAATCATCGCCAGGCCGCGGAAGGCGCCGTAGCGGGTCTCGGCACTGCGGCTTGGCAGCAGCGATCGCAGGGCATCGATGCCGTTGGCGTCATCGACGATGGCGAGGGCGGCGAGGGCCTTGGGGCGGGCGCTGCGGAGGTCGCGGGCCGCATCGGCGAGCGTGGTCGCGGCGAGCGATTCCCCGAGGTAGGCCAACGCTTCAGCCGAGACGAAACGAACCTCGGCGTCCTTCGACTCGAGGCCCTCCCGGAGCACGCCGATTCCCTCCTTGCCGATCGCCTCGAGCCGCAGTGCCGCCCGCGGCGCGGTGACGGGGTCGGCAAGCCGGCGGCCGAGCAGTTCAAGCCGCGCGTGGCGGTTGCCCGCCGGTTCGGCGACCGCCAGCGATCGGACCACGCTGAGGTAGCGGGCAAGATTGTTGCGGTAGACCTCGGGAATCTCGAGTTCGATGAATCGGTCGGTCTTCGGCGTGGCCACACCCCGCTTCACGCCCCGGACGATGGCGTGAAAGCGGCGGTTAATGCAGTCGCCGATCCGCTTCGAGAGCCCGACCGAGCGGTGTTCGGGATTGATGGCGAGGCCGATCGACCGCGAGGTGAGGGCGACGCCACCGCCGGGGACGCGACCCCGCAGGGTCGCCACCGAGTCGCGGGTGCCACCGGAGACCGGATCGACCAGCAGGGGACCCTCGGCGATGCCGAGGGTGTGGCCGTCGCGGATCCGGTTGCCAAGCACCTTCATTTCGACGAGTCGCGTTTCCATCAGCCAGCCGGTGGCGAGACTGGTGGTGTCGTGGCCGGGCGGCACCTCGACGAAGACGTCGAACCGGTCGCCTTTGCGGATGCCGGGATGAAGATTGCCGCTGACCCAGACCAATGCCGTCGATCGCGAAGCGAGCAGCCGGTTCGGCTCGATCACCCCGCGGGCCTGCATTTCCTCGAGCAGCATCTGTCGCCGGGGATCGGGTGGCGGGTCACTGCCGGAGTCGGGCAGGCCGGTGACCAGGGCCGCCCGCTCAATCCGTTGATTGCCAAGGCCCCAGGGCGAGGTGAAGTCACCGACGAGCTGGGTCGCCGACTCGACCTGGGCCAACGCCTCGAGCTCGGGGCTCTGGCTCCGGATGGCCGGGCCGGCACAGCCGGCGGCGGCCGCGATCAACAACAGGCCGGCGCGCCCGACTGAAAGCCAGTTCGTTGAGCAGTCGCTGGAGTCGGCGGGAAGTGCGTGCATGCGGCGGTCCAGCAATGAATCAAGTCGCGCGGCCGGTCGGTGGCCGGCGGGTCGGCCGGGGGCGGGAAAATAGGAGTCGCCGGCGGCGTGGTCAAGGCGGCTTGCCGACGCGGGGCCCGGCCGGCTCCCGGCGGGAGCGGGCTTGGTCGGTCGCGGCGAAGCTGCTAGCGTCCGCACCGCGGTTCCGCTCCTGCCACAGGGCCCGCCGCGTGCTCACCGCCGCCATTCCCAGCCGGAGATATTTCGTGAAGACGTCCCGCGGTCGCCGCCTGCCTCGCCCCGACGACATTCAGATTCGCTGGATGATTCGTCGTGATATGGCCGAGATTCTCTGCATCGAGGAAGAGGCGTTCGAATTCCCTTGGGCCGATGCCGATTTCACCCGTTGCCTGCGGCAGCGAAACTGCATCGGGATGGTGGCCGAGCTGGGGGGCGGCGTCGTCGGCTTCATGCTGTACGAGCTGCACCGCACCCGAGTCCATGTGCTGAACTTCGCAGTGGCCCGCTCGCACCGGCGATTCGGCATCGGCACCGGCATGATGACCCGCTTGATCTCCAAGCTCACGCCCCAGCGGCGGGACCGGATCGAACTGGAGGTTCGCGAGACCAATCTGCCGGCGCAGCTTTTCTTCCGCTCACTTGGCTTCCGGGCTGTTGCCGTTCTCCGCGACTATTACCAGGACAGCACCGACGACGCCTACCGGATGCAATTCCTGACGATTCCGGATGAGGCGACCGTGCCGCAGCGGCGTGCCGGCTGAGCGAATCAGTCGACGCCGGCGGCCAAGACCTCCTGCACCGCCGCCGTCCGCTGTCGCAGCCGACGGGCTGCGACGACCGGCGTGCGGCCCGCCGCAAAGACGGTGAGGATCGGCCGGCCGGTTTCGATGCGGCTGCCGACCGGGGGCCGATCAGCCAGCGGGGGCCAGTCCCGGCCGGCGTCGCCGGCGTCCCGCCATTGCGCCGCCAGCCGACAGAACTGGTCATCGACCTTCCTGGTGATCGTCACCGCCGCCGCCGCGAAGAGCACCGCCTTGGCCCAGCAGCGGTCGCGGGCTGCGGGGGCTGCCGGCTGCGGTGGGCCGGCGTGGCCGTAGGCTTCGAGGTGGGCGGCGACGAGACTCGTGCCGATGCGGCGTTCGATCAATTCCATCGTTGCCGTCGGCCGCGGGTTGATCTCCAGCAGGGTCGGCGGCTGCCGGGCGGCCGTGCGCGGCAGGATCAGGTCAGCCCCGACCAACCCCCGAAGACCCCGTTCGGCAAGCGTGGCGGCGAGCCGCTGCAGGTCATTCCAGAGCAAGGTGCGGGGGCCGGGTTTTGGAAGTTCGACGCCGCCGCAAAACCCGAAGCGGGGGCCGTGGCACCACGACAGGCCGATGAACTGTCGGCAGAGACCGAGCAGCTGCGGCTGGTGCGGGCCGAGCAGCAGGCTGACGGAGGATGCCCGGCCCGGGACGAGCCGCTGCCAGTAGAAATCGTCGCCTCCAGGCAGGCCGGCCTGCCAGCGGACGATCGAGTGTCCGCCGGCGCTCGCGTAAGGCTTGCGGAGGAAGGACCCGTCGGTCGGCAGGCCACGGGAGCAGTCGCGGGTGTCGGGGAAATTCCAGCCGGCAGCGGCAGCCACCGCAGCGACCGCGGCGGGGTTTCGTACTGCCGCCAGTTGCGCCGGGCCGTTGCCGGCGAGGGGCCGCTCGGCTGCCAGGCTGGCGAGCAGGCTCGGCTTGTTTTCCAGACCTCCGGTAAACACGAACGGGCCCGGCGGCAGACTTCTGGCGGCGGCGACAACCGCGGCAGGGCTCTGTCCGGGCTCAAGCTGAAGCACCTGGTGGCAGCAGGCCCGGAGGTCTTGATCGGTAAAGAGATCGATCGCCGCGACCTGCCAGCCAGCCCGGCTCGCCGACTCGGCGAGGAAGCGACCGCTGGCACCAATCACCAATAAATTTGTACGCATGTTGCACGCCACGGGGATGCGACACGACCGGGCCAGCTTGTTCAGCACTGCCGCGGCGGTTCGTTGTCGGCGGTGCCGCGATCGGATACCTTTGCGACCTGCGGCGGCAGCGAACGTGCTGCGGCCGGGTCTTTCCGAACGAATCAGATTCCTGCAAGGAGAAACAGAACATGTCGATGTTCATTGGTGAAGCCCTGGCCGGCGATGGCAACGAGGTGGCCCATATCGATCTGCTGATTGGCAGCAAGGACGGGCCGGTCGGTGTCGCTTTTGCCAACGCCTTGGCCCGGCAGAGCGAGGGACACTCAAATCTGCTGGCGGTGCTCACCCCGAATCTGGCGGTCAAGCCGGCGACGGTGATGATCACAAAGGTGACGATCAAGGGCGCCAAGCAGGCCGTGCAGATGTTTGGTCCGGCCCAGGCTGCAGTTGCCAAGGCGGTCGCCGACAGTGTCGAGAGCGGTGTGATTCCGAAGGATCAGGCTGAAGAACTCGTGATCGTCTGCGGCGTGTTCATCCACTGGCTGGCCGAAGACGACAAGAAG
>CAZIQV010000060.1:0-1400 GCA_964541275.1 uncultured Chitinophagaceae bacterium
CTTTCTTGTACTCCGTGCAGGTGACGGTCTTCATTTCCGTCACATACTGCCGCTGGCACACGGTTTTGGTGCCGCAACAGGCACCTTCTTCACCACCGCACTTGCCGCAGTCCGCATAGGTGCTGGTGCACGCAACGAGGACGGCGACTGCCGGCAGGAAGCAAGTCACGAACTTGCGAATCACTGGGAACCTCCGAAAACAGGGGGGAACAGGGAACTTTGAGCAGGCTGAATTTCGAGCGCACCCGGGGGCCCGGTCGGCCGAAGAGACCTCTCTCTCTCGTTTTCCGACGACCGAAACGCCCGGCCGCCTGTTAATTTGGCTAGGATACGTCGACTATTTGGTCACGCAAGCTTGCGGGGGATGTTTTCGCGGTTTTCGGGCGTGGGGCCCCCGCGAGGATCGCACTGCGGTGGACACCTTCGCCCGATGTGCTTCGCTTGGCCGATTGCCGGCCCCGGATGTAGCCTGTCCGCCCGGCAGTTCGTCGCGGTCGTTTCCCGGTTTTTCTGTCCCGCAGTCCTCGATCTCGGAGCTCATCCCGATGCCCAAGAGTTTTCCCGCCATCCGGCAAACCCTGCCCCGCACGACTGGTCCCCGGCGGACTGGTTCTGTTCACCAGTTTCTCGCAATCGGGGCGGTTCTCGCCGTCTTCGCGGTCTTGCCGCTGTCCGAATCAGCGCGTGCCGATGTCGCGCTGAACAACATGTTCGGCGACCACATGGTGCTCCAGCAGGGCATCCGCAACCGGATTTGGGGCAAGGCCGACCCCGGCGAAACCGTCAGCGTGTCGATTGCCGACCAGCGTCATACCGTCACCGCCGGACAGGACGGTCGCTGGGAACTCCGGCTCGATGCGATTGCCGAATATGGCGGGCCCCACACCCTGACCGTGAAGGGGAAGAATGAGATCGCCTTCACCGATGTGCTCATCGGCGAGGTCTGGGTCTGCTCCGGCCAGTCGAACATGCAGTGGAGCGTCGACCAGGCCAACGACGCCGATCTGGAGAAGGCAGCCGCCAAATTTCCGCAGCTCAGGCTGATCTCGGTGCCGCAGGTCGGCGTGCAGGAGCCGCAGTGGAACTTCAACGGAGCCTGGAGCGTCTGCGGGCCGGACAATGTCGGCAGCTTTTCAGCGGTTGGCTTCTTCTTCGGAAGGCAATTGCATCAGACCCTCGGTGTGCCTGTCGGCCTCATCGACAACGCCTGGGGAGGCAGTGCCTGCGAAGCCTGGATCGATCGCAGCCGACTCGCCAGCGACGAGCGGTTCAAGCCGCTGCTTGACCGCTGGGCCAAGACCGAAGCTGACATGCCGAAGCTGATCGAGAACTACACGGTCCAGCTGAAAAAATGGGAGGCCGCAGCAGCCCAGGCGAAGGCTGCGAAAAAGCCCGTGCCG
>CAZIQV010000060.1:1410-9222 GCA_964541275.1 uncultured Chitinophagaceae bacterium
ACCCGGACGTCAAAGGCCAGCACATTGGTCAGGACGACGTCTTGGCCCTGCGAAAAAGCCCGTGCCGAGGCGGCCGCGGAGCCCCGAAGGCCTCCTCAGCGGCAATGCTCGGCCCGGTAACATCTATTGTGGCGTGCTTTCGCCATCGATCGGCTATGGCATCAAGGGGGCGATCTGGTACCAGGGCGAGTCCAATGCCAGTCGCGCGATGCAGTACCGGGATCTGTTCCCCTTCATGATCGCGTCGTGGCGGGAGGAATGGGGCCTCGGCGACTTTCCCTTCTATTGGGTGCAGTTGGCTGATTTTCGGGACGAGAAACCCGAACCGGCTGAGAGCGACTGGGCTGAACTCCGCGAGGCCCAGACATTGACGCTGGACAAGCTGCCCAACACCGGCGAGGCCGTCATCATCGACATCGGCGAGGGCAAGGACATCCACCCGAAAAACAAGCAGGATGTCGCCAAGCGGCTGGCCCGCTGGGCTCTGGCTGAAACCTATCGGCTGCCGGAAATCGTCTGCCGGAGCCCGCGTTACCAGACGTTGGAGAAGCAGGGCAGCAAAATCGTGCTCAGCTTCGACCATGTCGAGGCCAGGGCAAGTGGCTGGCGGCCCTTCGATGTACGGGAACCGGTCGGCTTCACGATTGCGGGAGCCGATCAGAAATTCGTCGCGGCGGCAGCCCGGATCCTGCCGGATGGCCGGATCGAGGTTTGGAGCGACGCTGTGGCCGATCCGGTCGCGGTTCGCTATGCCTGGGCCGACAACCCGGTCTGCAACATGTATTCGGCGGCCGGGTTGCCCCTGACCCCGTTCCGCACCGATGACTTTCCGGCGGTAACCGCCGGAAAGCACTGACAAGCCTGGGGGCACCGACGAGTTGGCGGTTGCACTGGAGGCGATCGAGCCCGGCGGTTTACGCTCTTCCGCGGGCGGGGCGGTTGTCAACCGACCGCCCGTGGTGCGTCCCGCAAATTTCGGAATCAACGCAGGAAGGGAGTCGACGATGCGGATCAGCAGAGCGGAACTGAGAACTGTCTGTTTCAGGCGATCGTGCTGCGGCCTGGCGGCGGCGGCCTGCCTCGCAGCCGCTGGCTGCCAACCCGCTGTCGACCGGCCGCTGCGGACCAGCCTGGCCGACACGGCGGGCGTTGCCGCCGGCTCACCACGCCGTCCAACCCGACCGATTCCCGTGGTGATCAGTCCGCCGACCGGTTTCGACCTGGCAGCGGCCGAACGCCGACTGGCAGCCCGCCAGCCCGAGTTCGGGGCGATCCTGCCTGTTGCCGCCGAACGTCCCGCCTTTGCGGCCGAACCTGCCGCCCCCCGCCGGCTGGCGAACGCTCCCGGGCAAACGGCACCGGGCGTAGCGGCAGACGTGCGGGCGGCGCTGGCCAGCTATGCCGCCGCGTTCAACCGCCACGACCCGGTGTCGCTTGCCGCCCACTGGACGGTCGCAGGAGAGAACCTCGACCTCGAAACCGGCAGCCGGACCGTCGGCCGCCAGGCGGTCGAAGAGGTTTTTGATCGGCTCTTCACCGTTGACCGCGGGGCTGCGATCGACTTCGACATCGAGGCGGTGCGGCCAATCGGCGACGCGGTTGCGGTCGTTGACGGCGTCTCGGAGATGTCGCTGTCGAGCCGCCAGCCGGCCCGCAGCCGGTTTTCGGCTGTGCTCGTCCGCCGGGAAGGCCGCTGGCTGATCGAGACGGTCCGCGAAGCAGCGGCACCGTCTGAACCGACCGTCCGCGATCGGCTGGCGGCCCTCGACTGGTTGCGGGGTTCGTGGGAGGACATCTCTGACGGGGTGACGGTGAGCCTGCAGTGCGACTGGGCTGACGACGGTGGGTTCCTCATTCGCCGGCATCTCCACACCATTGAAACGCAGCCCTTTGGCCGGGCCGCGAGGGCGACCACGGGTATTCCCGCGTTGCTGCCGCCCCTGGCAGAAAAAGCCGATCCGGAATCGGCGATCGAGCGGCGGACGATCACGGAGTTCATCGGCTGGGACGACAACCGCGGCGAGATCCGTTCGTGGCTGTTCTCATCGGACGGACGAACCGCCGAATTCAGCTGGCTGCGGACGGGGAGCGGCTGGCTGCTTGAGGACTGTGCCAGCCAGACGCCGGTTGCAGCGGAGCGGACCCGGCTGACGCTCAATCAGGTCGGCGCCGACGAACTGACCCTGCAACTCAGTTCGGGCCGGCAGCCCGATCTGCTTCCGGCTGCCGACTTCGTGCGGACTGCCCGCCCGGCTGCCGCAGTGGAGAATCGAGGCCGCCCCTGAACGCCCCGACGACCACCAGATCACCGCAGGCCGGTCGGCGGCCGGGCTTACCGCGAAGGGGTGGCCAGGTCTGACGCGGCCGGGAGGAGTCGCGGGGTCGGCTGGTCGACCCGACCACGAGGCCGGCAGTGTTCCCCCGGCCGGCCGCGGTCTCCGAGATCACTGCGGGCCCGGTCTGCCAACCGCGTCAGCCGCCGGACCACCTCCGGATACTCCGCGGCGACATTGGTGGTCGAGCCGACATCGGAAACGAGATTGAACAGCAGCGGTTCGGCCTGCCGGGGCGGTCGAAAGTGGGGGTGTCGCTGAGCTTCGGCCAGGGGCAGAAACAGCTTCCAGGGCCCGGAGCGAACCGCCTGGAGCTGGTCGCCCTGGTAGTAGAAAAGCGGCGCGTCCGGAACGTTCGCCGTCGGCGTCCCGAGCAGGAGCGGCCTGATGTCGCGGCCGTCGATCGTCCGATCGTCCGGCGGTTGGCCGCCGGCGAAGCGGGCGATGGTCGGCAGCAGGTCGAGCGTCGTGGCCAGCTCTCCACAAACCGAGCCGGCCGGCACGGTGCCGGGCCAGGACATGATCGTTGGCACGCGGAATCCTCCCTCGGCAGTCGTGTAGCCCCTGCCAAACAGCGGGCCGTTGCTCCCCCGGGTTGGAGTGCGGGGGTCTGCCGCCAGCGGCGACCCATTGTCAGAGGTCCAGATCACCAGGGTCCGCTCCCGAATACCGACCGCGTCCAGCCTGTCGAGAATCTGCCCGATACTCCAGTCCAGCTCCTCAACGGCATCCCCCCAGGGACCGTTTTTGCTCCGCCCCTGAAAAGCCGCACTGGCAAATGGGGCGGCGGTGCTGCCCGGCATCGCCATTGGAAGATAGAGCAGAAACGGGGTGTCCCGGTGTGTGGTGATGAACTCAAGGGCCCGGCGGGTGGAACGCTGCGTCAGCAGATTGCGGTCGACCGGTGCCTCGACCACGGTTTCGGCCTCCATCAGTGGGAGCGGCGGCCAGCGACTCCCGCCGAACCTCGAGCCGAGTCGCCGGCCGACTGCGCGGGTCATGTCATCGCTGTAAGGAATGCCGAAAAACAAGTCGAAACCCTGCCGCGTCGGCAGGAATTCTGGCTGATCCCCGAGGTGCCACTTGCCGATGATCGCCGTCGCATAGCCGAGCGGCTTGAGCGTTTCGGCAATCGTGATTTCATTTGGATGCAGGCCATACGGTGAAACGGGCCGGAGGACGAGGCCGTCTCGGGGATTGTCGTGCATCCCGATCCGCTGGGCGTAGCAGCCGGTCATGATCGACGCCCGGGAGGGCGTGCAGACCCCGGCGGTCACGCAGAAATGCGTGAACTGCATCCCCTCGCGGGCAAGCCTCTTCAGCTGCGGGGTGCGGTTTGCCGTCCCCCCAAAGGGTTCGATGTCGCCGTAGCCAAGATTATCGCAGACGACCAGGACAAAGTTCGGGGAACAGCCCGTCGCCTCACCGGCTGCGGCCGCGGTCGCCAGCGAGGCCAGTCCACCCGCGACAGCCAGGAGGAACAGGGGCGGGGTCGGCACGGGCCGATTCATCACTGCCTCCGGGTTTACTGGAAACCGTCGATTCGCTGCCGGGACGTCTGCGTGAGCTTAACGCTGCACCGCCGCGGCGAACATTTCTTTGGCGGCCGCCTCCGCGGACTGCATCACCTCGGCAATCGCCACCGGTGCACCACTGCGGCGACGGCTCTCGTCCGCCGCTTCCATGAAGGCGAACAGCTCAATCGTTTCGTCCCGGGTGACCGGCGGCGGCCCGCCGCTCAAGAATTCGGCGATGGCCACCACCAAGGGACGGTATCCGTCGTAGCCGCCCGCCGCCACAATCCCCTTTTCGCCGAAGGCAGTCCCGCCATACCCGGCCTTGCCAGCCCGGATACCCCGGAAGGTGCCGATGCGGCCGCCGGCCCAGACGCCGGTCACCAGGTCGCAACCGTCGCTGTGGGCCCGGCTCACCTGCTCGCAGCCATTCCCCATGATCGTCACCAGAGCCTCGCAGCCGTGGATGCCGTACCAGGCAAGATCGAGGTGGGTCGGCTCCAGGGTGCAGGGGGAATAGGTGCTCGCCCCGAGGACCTTTCCGACGGAGCCGTTGCGAACATCCTGTGTCGCTGCGGCGAACCGCAGGCTTGAGGCGGAGAACATCGGGGTTTCATAGTGCTCGGCAAGGTCAAAAATCGCGATTGCCTCCGCCAGCGAAGCTGCCAGCGGCTTGTCGATGAAGACCCGCTTGCCGGCGGCGAACACCGGGACTGCCTGTTCGAGATGCACCCGCCCATCGTTCGATTCCAGCAGCACGGCGTCGACGCGTTCGAGCAGGCTGGGAATTGAGTCGACGATTTCGACACCCGTCTCGGCCAGTTGCTTCGTGTACCGCGGCACCCGCGAAACGCTCGATTCGATGTCGCGGCTGCCCTGGGGATAGGCCGCCACGACCCGGCAGCCAGGCACATGGTCGGCCGCCTCGGTCTGATTGAACAGCCGGGTAAAGGCGGCCGCGTGCGAGGTGTCGAGTCCGATGATGCCGATGCGAATCGGCTCTGCGGCGGACGCCGCGGCCGCCATTCCGGTCAGGAGAACTGACACCAGCAACAGGCTTGATATCCGAATCGTGTGCATGCCCTTCCCTCCGAGGCCTGCAGAGACCGCGACATTCGCACGGCGTTCGCAGCGGTAACCGACGTTTTTGTCTCCCCGAGGCTGCCGGTCTTCGACAGCCAGCGGATCGTCCGTGAGCATAGCAGCCGCCGGTCCCAGAGTAACTCAGTGCGGCGGCTCGCGTGGCGGCACCAGCCGGCGGGCCTTTGAGCGGCCGCCCCGCCAGAGATCGTACTGCGGATCGGCATGCCGGGCGAAGAAGGCGTCGAGCTTGCCTCGCAACGCCCTTTGCCTGGCTTCGGTACCGGGCTGGCCGTAAAGGTTCACCCGTTCCCGTGGATCGGCCCGCATGTCGTAGAGTTCGTGGGGGCCGTCCGGATGCCGGGCGACCAGTTTCCAAGACTCGGTCCGCACGGCCCGGCAGGTTTCCATCTCATAAAAGATTTCATTGGTCCAGGCCTGCTCTTGGCCGCGGAGCGTCGGCGAGAAGTCACGGCCGGGCGACGCCGGCGACTGCGGCATCTTTCCAGCAAGGCCGAGATACCCCAGCACGGTCGGGAGGAAGTCGTAGTTGCTCACCAGCAGGTCGCTGGTCCGGCCTGCCGGAATCCTTCCGGGATGATGAAAGATCAGGGGAACCTGCATCATCAGTTCATGGGCCATGATCGGTCGGGTGTGGTCGCCCATGCCCCAGAGACCATTCTGGCCGCCCATCCAGCCCTGATCGGCGGCGTAGACGACGAGCGTGTCAGCGGCCAGGTTGCACCGTTCCAACGCCGCCATCACCTCCCCCACGCCGTCGTCGACGCCGGCGGTCTCCGCAGCGACCCGCTCCATCGCCAGTTGGGTGTTGTGAAATTGTTTGTTGTGATACTGCCAGGGATGCATGGCATCGACGGGAAAACTCTGGAACCGGTGACCGCGATAGCGGGCCGCATGGCGGTTCCGCGGCGGGCGGGACATCAAGGGTCCGAGGCAGTAGGGGCCGTTGTACGCCAGGAACAGAAAGAACGGCCGATCCCGGTTTGCCGCGATGAACTCAATCCCCTTGCGGGTCCAGAGATCTGTCGTAGAGCCCGGCTCGGTACGGACCGCACCGTCTTCAATGACCGGCTGATCGTAGAACTCGCTGGTGCCGCCGTCGGGCTTCGTGACCCAGAACGAGAAGCCCTCCGACGGCTGCAGGTTCCTGCCGAGATGCCACTTGCCGGAGAGACCACAGACATACCCAGCGTCCCGGAGGATCTCGCCGAGGGACCGGAACTCGGCGAGGGTGTTGTAGGCTTCGGGGCCCATCATGAATTTGCGGTCGAGAAATGAGTGGACACCGTGCTGTGACGGAATGAGCCCGGTGAGAAAGGTCGCCCGCGTCGGCGAACAGACAGGATTGCTCGCCAACGCCCGGGTGAATCGCAGGCCGCCGGCGGCGAGGGCATTGATGTGGGGCGTGCGGATGTCGGGATTCCCGTAGCAACCGAGGGTCCAGGCCCCCTGGTTGTCGGTGAGGATGAAGACAAGGTTTGGCGGCCGCGGTCCGGCGGCCGCAGCCGCGTCGAGCTGCAGCAGACCGGCTCCCAGCAGCGACATGGCAACCAGCGATTTTCTCGGCATGACTGATTCTCCCGGGCTGAAGCGGCTGGACCCGATGGCCGGTCGGTTCCGCAGGCGGCGGAGGCGGGGACGCTTTCGGAAACCATCCGCCTCGCGGTACCCTACCGGTTTTCCAGCGACCCCGCCGATCGACGCGAGACGCTCGGCGGCCTGGGCGGGCCTGCGGTCGCTGCGGCCCGCGATGAAACCGGGCGAAGTTCGGCAGAGCGGTGCATGACGCAACAGCCAACGAGTCTGCGACCGGAAGATGCAGTTGCGGCGATCGGTATCGATGGTCCGCTGCTGGTGGTCGCCGCCGCCGGAACGGTGGCGGGATTCGCGCCAGCCTGGGCTGCTGCCGGGCCGCGGCGGCGGGGAGGCTATCGCGTTCTCGTCGTCCGGGAAGCCGGCCCGGACGAGCCCCGGCAGATCGTCGCCGAAGCGATCTCGTTCGCAGCGGCCGCCATCGTGGCAGTCGGCAGCGAGGCAGTCATCGCGGCCGCGGCCACCGCCGCCGCGGAACTCGACCTGCCGTTAACGGCTGTCCGGCTGGGGAGCGTCAACGGCTGACGCTGACCGGGCCGCCGCTGCTGGGCCGGTTTGGCGGTCCGCCGGGCTGCGGGCCGAGCAGCTTGAGCATCGCGTCGACGCGCGTCCGCACCGCCGCGGGGATTCTGGCGAGCCGCTCCGGGGTGTCGATGCGTCCGTCGAAGACCCGGGTGCCGGCCGGTGTCATGACTGTCAGCCGGGTCTGGTCGCCCTGGGTGAGCCGGAGTGAGAAGTCGTCATCCTCGCGAAGGAGCACGGCATCTTCAGCGGTGGTGTCTCGACCGCTCCCGCCGCCGGCTAGGTCAACGGCCGAATCGGGCTGCCGGAGCGACGACCACGGCGGCTGCGGGCGGGTTGCTTGCAAGGCGGCGGGTGCCGATTTTTCGGCAGGGGTGATTGGCGAGGCCTGAGTTGCCTTCCCGACGGTCGCCGGCGGGGCCGGGTCGGCGTGAATCTGGTTTTCGCGGGCTGCCCGAGTTGCTGCCGGCCGGCCCAGTGCAATTTGCAGAGGCCTGCCCGCTCGCAGAAGCGTCAGCACGCCGCCGCGCGGCTCGGCTGCGGTGGCGGGGGAGGCCGGTGTCTGCAGGGGCATTGCCTCAAGCAGCACCGCCAACTGTTCCGGCAGCACCAGGAGTTGCTCGTCGAGCCGCACCAGCACGTCGTGCGCCTGAATCCCTATTGTGGCGGCAGGTGACTGGGGCTCCACGGCGTCGACCACCAGGCCCTCGCCATGGTGCAGCGCCAACTGGCGGCGGAGAATTTCAGGC
>CAZIQV010000061.1:0-9216 GCA_964541275.1 uncultured Chitinophagaceae bacterium
CCGACCCGTCGGGTGTGGCGGGAGAGGCCGCCGAACTGGACGCGGCGGCGGAGTTCTCGGCGATGTTGAAGCCGCTGGAGTTTCCGTCGAGACTGATGTCGAGGTCGCTGAGAACGACGTCGTCACCGGTCACAAGGCTGGCGTCGCCGACCGGGTCTTCGGTTCCGGCGTTCGGCCCGTCGTCGGCGATCACGAGACTGTCGTCGCCGCCGACGATCGTCTGCGGCCCATCGGCCGGAGACTCCTCAAGATCGTCACCAAGAACGAGCGATGCTTCATCGCCGGGCGGTGCCGCGGCAGGGCTGTCTCCGACCAGCGAAGGCCCGGACTCAAGTTCGAGGTCGCCGAGGTCGAGGCCCGATTCGAGGACGAGGTCGTCCGTCGACGGCGTTGATGCCGGCTTTGCTTCTGCCGATGGCTCCGGACTCTCCGCGTCCGCAGCGGCCGACTTGGCTTGGGGCTCGTGAATGACCACCTCGGCGTTGTCCGAGTCGCCGAGGTCGAGTTCCAGTCCATCGAGCGACAAGCCGCTATCGGCGTCCTTTGCAGTGTCGCCGTCGTCGCTGGCGGCGACCGCCGACGATGCTTCCGCCGCCGGCGGGGCAGCCGGTGACGCGGCGGCCTCGTCAGCGGCTTCGGCGAGGTAGCGATCAAGGTCTTCGACACGGAACTTCGGCCCGGCTGTGTCCCGCAACGCCGAAATCTGACGGCGGTCGACGAGTTGCCGGACTTTCTCGGCGGTCACACCGAGATGATCCGCGGCCTCGTCGACGCTGAGGAATTTCCCTGCCATTGTCTGCCCCGTGATTCGTCGGCCGCCTCGGGCCTTTTTGACGGCTGAATTGCTTCCCCCGCCTAGCCACCGTCATCGTCGTCCGCCTCGAACGATTCTAACACCAACCCCTCTGTGCGATCCAATCGTTACGAACGCTACGACGCCATTCCTTCGGGGACAGCTGGATGTTTGCCGCCCGCAGCCGCAATGCTTGCGTTGCTGCAGCGCACCGAGCCTGGCAAGGACACCTACCTGGGGTGGGTTTTTTCCCGCAATCGCCGGATCGGCCGCCACCCCGGGCTTCTGCAGCGAGCCGGGGTGCCGGGCGGGGATCCGACGAGCCGGCCGCTGCCGGCGGCATGGGGGGCGAAGAAGTGGATCGCGGTGGCAGGCCGGCGGACTGCACGCGGCCTGATTCAGCGTTCGCGAACCGGCGGAACGTCGTGCCCTGGGGCGGGGTTGCGTTCCGCCGTCACCCGACTTTGCGGGCTGCGCGAACCGGGGCCACGGTCGGCTATTTCTGGGGGCCGACAGGGGCGGCGGGGGTCGGGACAATCTGCGGGCGATCGCTGAATTGCAAAGCCCGGTTCTTCACAGCACCGGCGTCCTGCAGCATCGCGCGGATCGCTGTCGGCCTCGGGTCGGTCGCGTTGAATTCTTCCAACGCCAGGTCGTAGGCCAGCGATCGCGTGCTGCGAAGCGTCGCCTCACCGGTGGTTGTGTCGATGTGATAGACCGCCAGCGTCTGCCGCTGTTGATCGACGACGAGGAGAAGCTGGCGGTTCGCCTCCAGCGGCGTGGTCGAGATCCAAAGGGCGTCGGCCGCCAGCAGCACAGTTTGGCCCGGCAGCAGCGACACCAGTGCAGCAAGGACCATCGCCGCCCAGCCGGTCCGAAGAACAGGTGACTGCCGGGCTTTTGCCCGCCTGCGGGGCACCGGAGAGGGCGAGCGGCGGTGGCAGACCGTTGCTGATGTCCGCCGCGGGATGCAGTGATCTGCGACCCCGGGGAGCCGGGTGAAACGCTCAGCAGCGAGCGATAAATTTTCCATGGTCGCGTCAATACAGGCTCGGGGGCATTGACGGAAGAGCAGTCAGCGGTGCGCCGCAGTCTTCCCAGACTGCGTCGTTTGTCGGCCGGCGGTCGGGAGACCCTGCTGTTTCGCCGTTCCGATTGTTTCGGTTCAATCGGCTGGCCAAAAGAGGCCGATGAGGGAGATGGTTCGGCGTCTGCGGGCGTCGCCATCACCAGCCATCCAGTCACCGTCGGAGGTGCCGCGTGTCGAGCCTGTCCACCCTGTCCAGCATGTTGCTTCGCTCCCCGCTTCTTTGGGGCGCCGGGCTTGCGTTCTTCTTTTTCTCGCTCATTCACGGCGAGGTGATTACCGACGAGAACGTGGTGCGGTATCTCGCCGGCCACTGGGTTGAGTACATCGAGGTTGGCCTGTTCTGCGTCGGCCTGAGCAGCCTGGGGATGAAGGCGGCCGACTTGTTCATCCAGCGGCGGGAACTCGACCAGCCGCTGCTCGACCCGACGCCGTCAGGCGGCCAGCATCCCTCCGAGGCGACGAGGCTGCAGCACCAGGTGGCCGATGAGACGGGCAATGAACCGGTGTCGTATCTGCCCCGGCGGCTTCACGAGGCGCTCGATCTTGTGGTCCGCACCGGCTCTGCCGATGACCTCGAAGATCATCTGAAATACCTCGCCGACCTCGACGCCGCCCGGGCGCATGCCAGCTACGGACTGGTTCGATTCGTCGTCTGGGCCATCCCGATCATGGGCTTCCTCGGCACCGTCATCGGCATCACGGTGGCGATCGCCAACCTCTCACCGACGCAGCTGGAAAATATCTCCGGCGTCGTCGCCGGCCTCGGCACCGCCTTCGACACGACCGCGACAGCGTTGGCGTTGTCGATGCTGTTGATGTTCCTGCAATTCGTGATCGAGCGGGGCGAGCAGTCGCTGCTCGACCGGGTTGACCACCAGGTCTGGGAGTCGCTGGCTGGTCGGTTTCAAACCGACGGCATCAGCGACGGGTCGGCGCTTGCCGTGGCCCGGCTCGGCGACGCGGTCGGCCGGAGCTCCGCCCAACTCATCGAGGCCCAGGCGAGTTCCTGGAAGGGGCTTGAGCAGGCTGCCGCTGGCAGTCTCGAACAGGTCTTTGCCGGTCTCGGTGACCGTCTGCGGGAGACGCTGGCCGCGTCCCTTGACGACACGCTGGCAACCTGGCGGGAGTCGCTCGTCGACGCCCACCGTCAGCTCGCCGCCGAGCGGGACGATCGTTGGGACCGGGCCGCCGCCGCGATGGGCGATGCCGTCACCGCGCTGGAGCAGCATCAGGAAAAGCTCGGCGGCCAGACGGCGACGCTGGAAAAGGTGGTGGCGATGCTCGACGAGATCGCAGCGCTTGAGCAGTCGCTCGAAAACAACCTCGCTGCCGTCACGGCGAGCGGCCGGTTCGAGGAGGCGGTCATCTCCCTGTCGGCTGCCACGCAATTGCTTGCCGCTCGCACCCGGGATCTCGCCGGCCCTCGTGCTGCGGCCGGCGGCCACGAGTTGGCAGTCGAGGCCCCCGTCGGAAAGGTCGCATGAATCGCTCACGCATCCGGGAGGGGACCGCGATCTCGCTGTTCCCCTTCCTGGCCGTGCTGTTGTGCACGATGGGGGCACTGCTGGTGCTGCTGGTGCTCTTCGGCTACTCCGCCGGCCGACAGGACGACGTTGCCGCGGCCGCGAAGGTTGAAGCCGCCGCGGCGGACCTGCGGCTGGCCATTGAGAATCTCCGCTGGCGGCGGGATCAGCTCGAGACCATGCGGGCCAAAACCAACGGTGACCTTGAGTCGCTGCGGCTGCGGCTGGCCGGCATCGAAGAAAACACCCGGGACCTTGCAGCTGAGCTGAAGGATCTCGAGCGGCTCAAGGGGCGGTTGGCGGCGGACGAGGCCGGCCCCGGTGCCACCGCCGCCGAACTGGCCGACCTTGAGGCCGCGCTTGCGGCCGCGCGGGCGGAACTGGCCGAGGCCCTGCGGGAGCGGCAAGACCGGCCGCCCGCCTATGCCGTGATGCCATTTGAGGGCGACGGCGGCACCCGGCGGCGGCCGCTGTTCATCGAATGCTGCCTCGACGGCGTCTTTCTGCAGCCCGAGGGCATCCGGCTCAATCCCAGCGACTTTGAAGGGCCGCCCGGACCGGGCAATCCCCTCGCCAGCGGACTGCGGGCGGCTCGGGAATACCTCGCCGGGCAGGCGGTCTCCAGCGATGATCCCGCTCTGCGGCCCTACCCGCTGTTGCTGGTGCGGCCCTCCGGGGTGATGGCCTACTACGCCGCCCGCGAAGCGATCGCCTCGTGGGGCAGCGACTTCGGCTATCAGCTGATCGACGAGGACTGGCGTCTCGCCTTTCCCGAGAAGGACCTCGCCCTCCGGGATGTCGAGATGCAGGCGATCGACGAAGCCCGGGAACGGCTGCAGTGGCTGGCCCAGACCCGCTCGACGATGCGGCGGAACAAGCCGGCCGCCAAGCAGTATCGGGCCTCGTCAGTTCGCGGCGGCATCGTCGCCGAGGGGGGGCCGTCGGTGCTCGGCGACCAGTCGCGGTGGGACTGGTCGAAGCAGCAGGCGGCGGTGAAGGGGACAGGACGAGCCGGCAATGGCTTCGGTGGCGGAAGCGGCGGTGAGGGGACTGCCGCCGGCGCGGGCTCCGGCTTTCGAGGTCAGCCGGTGGCCGTCGCCGGCTCAGGCGGAACGGGCCTCGGCCGCGGCGACGCCTCCGGTGGTCTCGGCTCCGGAACCGGCCAACCGGGGACGGGCAGCCTGACCGGCCGGATACCCGGTGACGGGTCGGCAGGCCGCTTTTCCGCTGGTGATCAGCCCGTCGAGGCGGCTGGAACCGAACCGGGCGGCGGAACTGGCGGCGCTGCGGGCCCTGCCGGGACTGCGGGCCTCGCTGGCCCGGCCGGTTCTTCAGGGGATGGCACAGGGGCGAATGAGTCGGCCTCCGGCGAGTCGAACGCGGCAGGCAGCGGCAGCCTGGCAGCCGGCGGACCTGCCGGTGCTTCAGGCAGTTCGGCCTCGGGGGCGACCGGCGCGGGCACGGGGGCGGGCGGCGGCGGCGACATGAGCGGCCCGCAGTTGCCGCTGGGAATCGAGGCTGCCAACTCGCAGGCGACCGTCAGCTTCTCCAACGCCGGCGATCAGCGGCCGGGCGGGGGGTGTCAGCCGCTCGCCGGCGTCCGCGGCAGCGACTGGGCCAGCTTTGCCACCTCGCAGCGTTACATTCCGCTGACGAGACCGATTCAACTGGAATGCGCCGGGGACGAGATCCGGCTGCTCGACGAGGCCGGCCGCCGGGTTGCGGAGCGGATTCCCTGCGACGGCCCGACGGTCGACGCGGTCGATCTGCTGGTGGCGGCGATTCGCCGCCGCGTGACGAGCTGGGGTCTTGCCGGCGACCGGCTTTACTGGAAGCCGGAACTCGTGCTCACCGAGACGGCGGACGGCGGTGATCGACGGGCCGACCTGCAACAACTACTTGTCGGCAGCGGCCTCGAGACGCGGCTCCGCGGGCAGACCGACGAGGTCGAGCGGCTGCCGCCCGTCCGGCGGCGGGCGGGCCTCGGCGTGCTTCCAGCGACGGCGGAGGTGACACGATGATGCGGAGACGGCTGAAGCAAACGAAGGAAGCCGGTCAGGACTCGTTCCTCGACATCGTCACCAACATCGTCGGCATTCTGATCATCCTGGTGATGGTGATCGGCGCGCGGGTTCAGCACCTCTCGCTGAAGTCGCCGGACAGGCCTCCACCGGAGATTTCCTCGCTTGCCGCGGAGGCCGCCCGGCTCGAGGAAGCCGTGGTGGTCGCCGAAAGCGATCTGCTGGAACTCGACGACCAGGCGGCTCAACTCACCCTCACCGTCGCCGATGCCGGGGCGGCACGAATGCATCTGGCGACCGCGGTCTCGGCGGCCCGGCACGATGTCGCGGAGCAGCGGGCGGCCGTCGACGAGCAGCAGGCGGCGGCCGCCGAGGCGGAAAGCCGGCGGGAGAAGCTCAAGGCCGAGATCGAAAAGTGCAGCCTTGAAGCCGAGGGGGTGGCCCACGCGCCTCAGGAAACGGAGCGGCTGCTCGCCTACCCGACGCCAATCGGCCGGACAGTGACCGGCGACGAGATTCATTTCCGGCTCGCGGCCGGCCGGATCGCCTACATCCCGCTGACGGAACTCTTTGAGGCGGCGAAGGGCCGCACGCAGCGGAACAGCAGCTCGCTGGCGGCGATGCAGTCGCGGGTGGAAACCGTCGGGCCGGTCCAGGACTTTTCGCTCGATTATGTCGTCGAGGTCCAGATCAACCGGGCGGCCGGCCAGGTGATGGTCCGCAGTCGCGAATGGGTCGCCCGCCCCGCCCGCCGCGACGTCGGCGAAACCCTCGAGCATGCGCTCGCGCGGCAGTCCCGGTTCCGCGCGGTCCTCAGCGGAGTACGGCCCGACACGACCGTCACGCTCTGGTGCTATCCCGACAGCTTCGCCGAATACCGGGCGATTCGCGAGGAGTTGCATCGGCTCGACATCCCGGCCGCCTGCCGGCCGTTGCCGGAGGGCGCGCCGATCGGCGGTTCGACCGAAGGCAGCAAGTCGGTTGCCCAGTAATTCCACAGTCGGACTCGCCCGGGAGGCTGCCGTGGTTGGACCGCCGCAGCAGTTGGCAGGCTTGCCGGGCTCGTTTCGAAGGTGTCTTGTCGCAGCCTCGCCGCGGCTTTGAGAAGTTGCGCGGTTGCGAAGACCAGCAAAAAAGTCCGAAAAAAGGTGTTCGTGAGCGACCCGAAAACGGAAGCTGAGGGGAACCGTGTTTTTTGATCGCAGCACCGCGTTCCCCCACCCGGGCTCGTGACTCGGGCTGGATCAAATCCTGAGCCGATCAGCGCACCTAACAAAAGGCCCGCAAGGCAAAAGGCCCGCACGGAAACCGCGTTGTAGAAGCGTGCAGCTAACCGCATTCCCTCAGCGTGCGCTTCGGGCTTCCCGGCATAGCGCGAATTCGTTCAGCGTGCCGTTCGGGCTTTCCAGCTCCATCCCGCAATTCCAGTTGCCTCGAAGCCCGAAGCGCAAGCTGAGGGAAACGGTGTTTTGATCCCAGCAACGCGGTCGCGCTGCTCGAGCCTGGGCTATCCGGAGCTCCGTTCGGCTCGGCGGATCATCAAAACAACCGCCCGGCCTTTGGAGGCATCGTTCACCGGGGCTGCTTCCCGTCCAGATTCGCGGGGCGAACTCCGGAAACCGGTTGCCTCAGTCAGCTATACCAGCGCCGCGTGAATTAACTGCGTCACCAGCGGCAGCAGCTGCTTCTTGCGGCTGACGACGTTTTTCAACGCGTAGAGGCCGCGGTCAATCCGGGGATAGTTGATCTCTTCCCAAGCATCGGTCTCGCGAGAGAGTAGCAGCAGCGAGCCGTTGCTGACCACGTCGGTCACCAGCAGGGCCGAGAAGTCGAGGCTCCGCTGCTCCGCGTAGCCGGCGAGCGCCTCGAGCAGATCGTCTTTTCGTTCCCAGAACAGGTCGAAGCCGGTCTCCTCGATCTGGGAGATCGAGAAGCGGATGCCCTGCTCGACAAACTCTTTGCAGTCTTCGCGGACGACATCCTCCGGGGTGCTCGACCGCAGGGCCGAGCCGATCTCGAAGAATTCCCGGGCATATGCATCAAGGTCGACGAGGCAGCGGGCTCGCAGCCAGTCGAGGATCTCGCGGTCGACCTCGGTGGTCGTGGGGCTGCGGAGGAACAGCGTGTCGGAGATGATTCCCGACGCCATGCAGAGGGCGACGGCAGGGTCGGGCTCGAGGCCGGCCCCGCGGAACTGGCGGGCCACCAGCGTGCAAGTCGAGCCGACCGGCTCGTTGACAAACCGAATCGGTTGGGCCGACCGGAGGCCGCCGCCGAGCCGGTGGTGGTCGAGCACCTCGACGATCTCCGCCTCGTCGGCACCGGCGACCGCCTGGGTCAGTTCGTTGTGGTCGACGAGGACCAGTCGCGGCCGCGGCGGGCTGATGATGTCCGACTTGAAGGACAAGCCGACCAAGAGGCCGTCGTCCCCTACTACTGGAAAGACCGGCTGGGTCGACCGCTCGACGATGCTGCGGGCTTCGGTGACCCGCATCTTGGCGGGAATGGTGACGACGTTGCGATCGACAGCCGGGTCGATGAACTGTGACGACCGGATTCGGGTAGTGGTGTTGACGGTGTCGAAAGGGCTCAGCAGAACCGAGACGCCACGGGCCCGGGCCAGCTCGACGAGTCCGGGGCTCAGCTCAAACCCGCCGGTGATCACCAGCCCGCGAACACCCTGCTCGATTGCCGGCAGCTGGATGGTCGGCCGGTCGCCACAGACGACAATCACCCGGTCTCGGTCGAACTGCTGCATCCGCGCGGTGAACCCGTCGGCGCTCATCGCTCCGACCATCACCAGCAATTCATCCCGCCGGCGGGGATCGACCGCATGCTGAAAGCTCCCGCCGAGCGATTCGGTGATCTTCTCGAGATTGGTCGTCACCGTCCGCGATTTGATCGGGTCGCCCTCGTCCCGGAACAGCAGCTGCATCAGGTCAAGCACCGAGAGCACGCCGACGACGCGGCGGGCCTCGTCGATGACGGGAATGGCCCGCAGGTCCCAGTCCCGCATCCGTCGATAGGCCTCGAAAAAGGCGTCGCCGCCGCAGGCGGTGACTGTCTCGCGGCGGCAGACGTCCTCGGCTTCGGGCCGGACGTCCATGATGATCTTCGGCGGGGCGAGGCCGGCCTGCCGGAGGACAAATTCGGTGCGTTTGTTCGGCGGGCCGCAGCAGGCGGCGACAGCGTCGGGCTGACTCGTCCTCCGCAGGTAGTCGGCGTAGGCAATCGCCGAACAGATGGCGTCGGTGTCGGGGTTGCGGTGTCCGAAGACGAGCAGGCTCATGGGTGAATGCCGGGGGCAAGCGGGGCGAGCGGCTTCAGCAAAATGCCACCTCAGCCAACCCCCGTTCTTGTACCCAGCACCACCAGCGACTGGCAAGGCGAGGCTGGCAAGACCGGGCTGCCCGGATTCGCAGATTCCGCGAATACCCGCTGCCGCGGCGATCTGCCGTCCGGTAGGCTTTGGCCAACGGTCAAGCCAAAGCTTTCTGGAGGAAAGAGATATGAATGCCGGCCTGCTCAGGCTCCTCACAGGGTTCCTCGTGTCCGCGGTCGGTCCAGCGTTCGCGCTCGCGGCGCAGCCCCCGAACATCGTGCTGGTGATCGCTGACGATCAGGGGTACGGGGACCTCGGCCATACTGGCAACCCGATCATCCAAACGCCCAACCTCGACGCCCTCGCCGCCGAGTCGACGAGCCTGACCGACTACCATGTGGCCCCTGCCTGCTCGCCGACGCGGGCTGCCCTGATGACCGGGCACTGGACCGACCGCACCGGCGTCT
>CAZIQV010000062.1:0-2904 GCA_964541275.1 uncultured Chitinophagaceae bacterium
GAGACCGAGGTGATGGACGGGTAGGGTTTTGAGGCGGCGAGAAAAGCCGGTGGCCGGCTGGCGGCGGGTGGCTGAGAGTTTGCCCGAGTCGGGTCAGAAAAGCGGCTATCATGCTGCTTGAGCCTTTTCACCGCACCTCCCCACGGCCCCTGATGCCTGCCTCCACCGACCCGATTCCTGTGCGGCTGACCGACGTCGTGAAGCGTTACGGCCGCCGCACGGTGCTCGACGGGGTCTCGATCGAGGTCACTCCCGGCATCACCGGGCTCGTCGGTCCCAACGGCGCCGGCAAGAGCACGCTGGTTCGGGCCATCCTTGGGCTCGTCAAACTCGTCGGCGGTGAGGCCCGGGTGTTCGGCCACGACCCCTACCGCCACCCGCGGCGGGTTCGCGAGATGGTCGGGGTGGTGCCCGAGGACGAGTGCTCGGTGCCAGGGCTCTCCGGCGTCGAAATGGTGCGGTACGCCGCCCGCCTCTCGGGGCTGCCGGCCACTGAAGCCCTCCGCCGGTCGCATGAGGTACTCGACTGGTGCGACGCGGGCCAGGAACGCTACCGGCCGGTCGAAACCCTTTCCGTCGGCACCCGGCAGAAAGTCTCCTTTGCCGCTGCCATCGTCCACGACCCCGCGTTGATCATTCTCGATGAGCCGACCAACGGCCTTGACCCGATCGAGCGGCGGGCGATGCTCGGCCGGCTGACCCGGCTGGCCCGGAATCATGGCAAGACGATTTTTGTCTCTACCCACGTGCTGCCCGACGTCCAGGCGATCTGCGACCGGGTCATCCTGCTCGCCCGCGGCCGCGTCCGACTCGCCGGCGGCATCGCCGAGTTGACCCGGCCGGCCCGACCGGCGCACCACCTCGCCGGCAGCGGCCCGCTCGATCGGCTCGCCGACGCACTCACCGCTGCCGGCCTGTCGGCGTCGGTGACCGCCGGTGAGACCGGACCGCTGATCGAACTGGCCTCCCCCCGGCCGGAGCAGCTTGCCGCCATCTGGTCGGCGGCCCGGCAGACCGGGGTGGCGATCCGCTCACTCGCGCCGGCCAGCCGGCCGCTGGAGGAGATCTTTGTGCAGACACTCCGGCAGGCTGAGCAGCCGGTCACAGGTGCTGCCTTTCCAGCCGCAGGAGGTTCCCATGCCCCTGCATGATGTCGGCTATCGGTCCTGGTCGAGCAGCCGTTGTGGGCCGGTGATGACCGTCTGGGTGATCGCCCTGACCGGCATCCGCCTTGCCTGGGAGAGCCGCTGGCTCCGCCGGCTGGTCTTTTTCGCCTGGAGCCCCGCGCTGCTCTTCGCTGCGAGCTTCTTCGCCTTCGAACAGGCGATTGATGACGGTCGGCTGGTCACCCTCGGGGAAAAGGCCGAGGGCGGCCGCAATATCGACGGCGTCGGGATGCTTGGGACGGTCCTCGCTGACGCCCTCGGCGGGGACCCGAACGAGGTCGATATCAAAGCGACCCGGCGGCTTGTCTGGACCCGGCTGTTGCTCGCCTTCATGCGGGCCCCGCAGGCGATTCTGCTGGCGGCGGTGGTCGGACTGGTCGCCCCGACGCTCATCTCCCGCGACCTGCGGGCCAAGGCCTGGCTCGTCTACTTCACCCGGCCGGTCGGCCGCACTGAGTACATCCTCGGCAAGTCGGTCATCCTGCTGCTGCTCGTGCTGGTGATCACGATGCTGCCCGCCCTCGCCTTGTGGCTGATCGGGGTGCTCGTCAGCCCGAGCATCGCCGTGGCGTGGGAAACCTGGGATCTGCCGGTGCGGGCGGTCATCGCCAGCCTCCTGCTTGCCGTGCCGACGGTCCTGCTGGCGCTGGCCTATTCGTCGATGACGGCAGAAAGCCGGATTGCCAGCTTTGCCTGGTTTGCCACCTGGGTGGCCTGCTGGATCGCCCACACCGCCTTGACGACGGCCGATTTTGTCGCCAGTTCCCGGCAGCGCGAGGCTGCCGTTGCCCGCGGCGCCGCTTCGCTCCAGCGTCCGCAGGGTCGGCGGGATGAGGCAGCTGCCGGACCGTTACGGGGCCAGTTCAAATGGCTCGCCCGGGCCGCCGGCATCGATACGAAGCTCGACAGGTGGGCCTGGATCTCTCCCTACCATGCCCTCGGGGCGGTGCAGGCGGCAATTTTCGGGATCGAACGCCGACCGGCCGCCTGGCTGCCGGCGGCGGTCGCCCTCGTGTCGCTGACTGTCGGCAGCCTGCTTGTGCTTGCCTGGCGGGTGACTGCGCCGGCCCAGGCCTGAACCCATCCGAACCTACGCCATGCTCTCGCTCCAGCACGTCACGAAACTCTACGGGTCGGTGATTGGCGTCAACGACGTCTCGGTCGAGCTGGGACAGGGAGCCCACGGGCTGCTCGGTCCCAACGGGGCCGGCAAGACGACGCTAATCGGCCTGGTCACCGGGCAGTTGCGGCCGACGCTGGGCACGGTGCGGGTCTTCGGCGAGAAACCTTTCGACAACCCCGCCGCGCTTGCCCGCATCGGCTACTGTCCGGCTGCCGATCTCACCGAGCGGCGGGCGACGCCTCACGAATGGGTGACCTATCTGCTGCGGCTGAGCGGTTTCGACCCGACTGCGGCCGGCCGCCGGGCCGACGCGGCGCTTGAGCAGGTCGGCCTCGCCGAGGCGAGTCGTCGCCCGCTGGCCGCCCTCTCCAAGGGTATGCGGCAGCGGGCGAAACTCGCCGGGGCCTTCGCCCACGGGCCCGATCTGCTCGTCCTTGACGAGCCCTTCGACGGCCTCGATCCGGTCGCCCGACATGATCTGGTCAGCCTCGTGCGATCCTGGGCTCGGGACCGCAGTCTGCTGATCGCCAGCCACCTGCTGCACGAGGTTGAGGCCCTGCAGGCCGATCTTGCCGTGATCCTCGGCGGCCGGCTCGTGGCCAGCGGATCTGCCGC
>CAZIQV010000062.1:3004-5854 GCA_964541275.1 uncultured Chitinophagaceae bacterium
GACGGGCCGCCGCCACCGGGCCACTGGCTGCCTGCTGCCGCAGCCGTGATGGCCTTTCAACTCGATCGGCTGCTCACCCGGCCGCGGCTGGCGATGGCGGCGGTCGGGGCGGTCTTTCCCGCAGCGGTGATGTTCGCCGTCATCCGCACGGCGCCGCTGGAACGCAACCTGGCAGTGGTGATGATCTACGCGCTGATCCCCGAGGCCCTCTGCGTGCTCGGCCTGCTGGTGACGATGTGTCCGGCAGTCGCCGACGAACTTGAGCGGGGCACTTGGATCCATGTCGCCGTCCGGCCCGGCGGCCGTCGCAGCCTGCTGCTGGGAACCTATGCCGCGGCGGTCGTCTGGACCGGGGGCGTTGCCACCGCCGGGCTGCTGCTGACCCTGCTGGTGGCTCAGGTGTCTCAGCCGCTGGGGCTGCTGGCGATGTTCCTTGCGCTGATCGTCATCTCCTGCGTCGGCCGGGCGGCACTGTTTGCCTTGCCGGCGGTGATTCTGCCGAAGCGGGCGCTCATCGCCAGCGTCGGCGTCGCCTTTATCGTTGAGTATCTCGCCGGCTTTCTGCCTGCGGTGGTCAACCAGCTGACGGTGAGCCTGCGGCTTCGCAGCCTGCTGGTCGAGTGGATGAACTGGCGGCGGGAGCTGCCGATCGAGATGACGCTGTTTGTCGACGACTACCCCGCCTCGGTGCAGATTGCCGCGGTGATCATCCTTGTCGGCGGGCTGCTCGCGGCGGCAAACTTCATTCTTGGACGCCGCCAGTTTCCACCGAGTGTGGAGGGCTGAGATGATCGAGTCTGCGGCCTCGCGGCCGTCGCCAGACCCGGCGATTGAGGTTGTTGACCTGGTCAAGGAATACCGGGGTGGTGACGGCGGCATTGTCCGGGCGGTCGACCGGCTCTCGCTGGCCGTCTCGCCGGGCGAGATTGTCGGCCTGCTCGGTGCCAACGGTGCCGGCAAAACGACCACGCTGCGGATCATCGCCACGCTGTTGCGTCCGACTGCCGGAACCGCCCGGGTCTGCGGCCATGACAGCCTCACCGACCCGGTCGGCGTGCGGCGGTCGCTCGGCTACGTGTCGGCCACCACCGGTGTGCCCGACCGGCTCACCGCCCGCGAACTGCTCACCTCCTTCGGTCGGCTCAACGGACTTTCCGATGCCGAGGTTGGGCGGCGGGTCGACGCTCTGATCGGCACGCTGGGGCTGGCCGGCTACGCCGACCGGCCGGCGGGTCGGCTGTCGTCGGGGCAGCGGCAACGCATCTCACTCGGCCGGGCGTTGGTCCACGATCCCCCCGCTCTCGTGCTCGATGAGCCGACCAACGCCCTCGACGTCGTCGGTTCCCGGGATCTGCTCGACACCCTCGAGCAGCTTCGCGACAGCGGCCATGCGATCCTGCTGTCGACCCACCGGCTGCACGAGATCGAACACCGCTGCAACCGCTTCGTCGTGATTGACGCCGGCCAGGTGGTCGTGGCCGGCACCCGGGCTGAGTTGGTGGGGCAGACCGGCGACCTCGAGGACGCATTTTTTCGGGCGGTCGGCGGGAGGATGGCATCATGAGCCGGCCGGTCGCCCCGCTGCGGGCCGCCTGGTCGCTGGCCCGGCGGGATCTGCTCGAATTCCTCCGCGACCGCCGAACGGTGGTGGTGACACTTCTGCTGCCGATGATCACCTATCCGCTGGTGGCGCTTTCCAGCGCGCTCGGCGTGCGAACGGCACTGGAGAGTACCGCCGAACGGCTGACAGCAACCCCGCTGTCGCTGGTGCTCAGCGGTCCCGAGGCCCCGCAGCTGGCGGCCCGGCTGGGAACCCTGCTTCACGAAGCGGGTGAGACCCCGCCGCCGCAGTGGCCGAGCGATGTCTTTGCCGAGATCGAACCGGCCGAGCAGGCTGCAGCGCTGCTCGCGGCCGGCAAGGTTGATCTCTGGGTCGATGTCCCGGCCGGCTTCGCCGCCGGGCTGGCCCGGTTCGAGACCGTGAGCCTCAAGGCGCGGGTCTCCGACCGCCAGCCGGCCGGCCAGAAAACCCGCGATCAATTCCGGGCGTTGATCACCAGTCTCGCAGAGCAGGTTCGCCGCGAGCGGATGGGGGCGGCAGGTGTGCCGCTGACGCTGTTTGAGCCGCTGGCTCTCGAGTTCCTCGGCAAGCCGGTGCCCGAGGCGGCTGTCGCCGACCGCAGTGTGGTCGGCCCGCTGGCCGGTGCCATCCTCGTGCTGCTGGCGGTGCTGACGATGACCGGGGCCTTCTACCCGGCGATCGATGCAATTGCCGGTGAAAAAGAACGCGGCACGATCGAGACCCTGCTGATTGTCCCCTGTGCCGCCGGCGACATCGTGCTGGGGAAGTTCCTCGCCGTCTTCGGCGTGACCCTGGCGACGCTGGCAGCCAACGTCATCTCGATCCTCCTGACGATTCTTGCTTCGCTGCGATTGCTGCCCGGCGGTTCGGCCGGAATCTATCTGCAGAACATCGGTGGCGGAACGCTGGTAACGCTGCTGGCTTTCGTCGGGCTGGCGGCGGTTGCCGCGGCGATGAGCCTGGCGGTCACCACGGCCTCCAAGAGCGTCAAGGAGGCCCAGAACACGCTCACGCCGGTCATCCTGATGGTCAGCGCCCTCGCCGGCGTGGCGATCGTACCGGGCATCCGCAGCGATGGCCTGATTCCCGCGGTGCCCTTTGCCGGTCAGGTGATCGTCTCGCGGACGGCGTTGACGCCGCCGCAGCTTCAGCCACCGCCGCCGCCCGGCGCCGCTGGGGCTGCAGCCGTGCCGACTGCCGAGACCGGCCCGTCCGCCGCCCTGCCGGCCCTGCTGCTGACCCTCCTTTCCAGCGTGCTGGTCACCGGA
>CAZIQV010000062.1:5954-9167 GCA_964541275.1 uncultured Chitinophagaceae bacterium
CGCCGCCCTGCCGGCCCTGCTGCTGACCCTCCTTTCCAGCGTGCTGGTCACCGGAGTGCTGCTGCGGGGGACCGCCGTCATGCTGACCGACGAAGAGATCCTCTTCCGCGGCCCCGATACCGCCGGCCGCCTGCGGCGGCCGCCCCGACGTCTGGTGCCGGGGGTGATTCATGGTGGTCTGGCCCTGGCCCTCGGCTTGGCCGGGCTCTGGTATGCCCAGGGAATCAGCCCGTCCGACATCGTGCTGGCGATTCCCGTGCAGCAACTGGCGGTGATTCTGCCGCTGGCGGTGCTGTTGTTCTGGCAGCGGGTCGGGCTGCGGCAGACCTTTTCGCTCCGCTGGCCCGGCGGCGGCCGCGGCTGGCCCCGACTGGCTGGTGGCGTCGGGGCCCTCGCCGGCGGCCTGCTGATCGGCGGCGGGCTGTTCGTCGTCGGCGCGGCGGCGTTGCTGCAGTTCGGCGGGGCGGAGCTGTCGCCGGCCATGAAGGCGTTGTCGCAAAAGCTGCTGGGGCTCATGCTCGAGCAGCCCTGGTGGCTGGCCTGGCTGCTGATGGCTGTCCTGCCGGCATGCCTTGAAGAGTTGCTTTTTCGGGGCTGGGTGCTGGCAGCCTTCACCGGCCAGCGGCCCTCCCGCAACCGGCGATGGGTCGCGGTCGTCGCCCAGGCTGCCTGCTTTGCCGTGTTTCATCTGCTGCCCGAACGCATGCCCCAGACGTTCGTCCTCGGCCTCGCCCTCGGCTCAATTGTGCTGGCCACCGGCAGTCTCTATCCGGCAATTCTCTGCCATATCGCCAACAACTCGATGCCGCTGCTGCTGCTGTACGGCACCGGTGCGGCCGGTCGTGAGACCCTGCCGGAGGCCCTCGCCGAGGAAATCGGCAGCTTTGCTGTTCCGCCGGCAGCGGTCGCCCTCGCCATCGCGGCGTTGCTCCTTGGCAGCCTGCTCGTCTGCTCATGCCGGTGCTTTCGCGGCCGCGGTAGCATGCCCCCTTCGGATGGCCGTCCTGCCGACACGCCCGAGTCCCGACTGCCGCGCTGAATGATGCCGCCGGCTGGTGGAGGCTATTCGAACTCAGCGAGTAGCTTTTTGGCCGCCGACTGGCTGGCCCGCCCCTGCCGCTTGGCCTTGTCGAGAAAGTCCTTGAGCTTTGCTCCCTTGCCGGCATCGACTGCGGAGACCCGCGAAATCAGGTCTTCGAAATCGATCGCCTCGCTGCCCACGGTCGGTTTTTCGACGTAGGTGTTCAGCAGGCTGCGGGCATCAGCGAGGGCATCGGGAGCGTTCTTTTCCAGGATCTGATCCTGGACCACGCCCGACTGGCAGCCCGTTGCGAGGGTTCCGAGAACTGCGACCAGAACAACGGTGGAAAGAAAGCGACTCTTCATGGGTCAAGGCTTCGGTTGGAGAAAGTTCGGTTGGAGAAAGAATGCTCAGCAAGGGATTCCGGAATTTGCCCGCGGCGATGGCCGCAATTTGCCAGCCGCGATGGCCGGCTGCGCCGGGGTGAGTTGACCAAAGCTCAACGCATGCGGTCCGCCGCAGGGGCGGCCTTGAAATCGGCAGCGTCGGCGGGGCTTACGGCCAGCTCACCGCCTGGCCGTCGGCGCGATGGCCGAGCCGCTGGAAGGTGGTGACGGCGATCGTGTCATTGACAAACGCTGTTGACCCGTCGGCGAACGCGGCGTTGACCCCGCCCTGATGCCGGCTGCGGGGCGGGAAAAAGCCCCAGCCGCCATCAAAGGCCATGCCGGGCGTGCTTTCACCGCCGGACGGATAGGGCCAGTTGGGCGGGGCGGCACAATTGATCAGCGAGTTGCCGTGCCCCGGCCAGCCCCACTGGTTGCCGTTGTTCCCCCGCCATTCCCCGCTGCTGACGATCGTCGGCCCGAGGCTGCCCAACTCGGCCTCGGTCGGAAAGTTGCGATCAGCGACCGGCAGCGAGAGGCCCCGCTTGTAATTTCGGGGAAAACTGGCGTCTCCAGTATTTGACCCGGTCAGCAGTTCCGAGGCCATGATCGTTTTCGAGAGGCCGTCAAGAAATTCTTCGGGGGCAAAGCCCTTCTGGTACTGCTGTTGGACGGTTCGCGGATTGTTGCCTCCCGTTCCCGACCGGTGGGTGAAGCCGTTAGCGCCGGTCAGGCTCGCATTCCCGCAGTGCATCCCGCTGCCGGTCGAAAAGCCGTAGTTCGCCGGCCCTTGACTCGGGTTGCCGAACGGCAGGTCTGTCGGGCAGTCAAGGACGTTGAGCCGCTGCCGCGAGAGGGTGTAGAGGTTGCCGCAGGATGCGTCGTCGAGCGCGTCGGTCATTTGGTCGTAGAGGTTGTTTTCCTCCATGAATGGCAGCATCAGGTAATAGCCGCTGGCATTTTCCCAGTTCTGCCAGGTGACGCCCGCTTTCGGCCCGACCATCCAGGCTGGAAAGGTCTTGTTGGCATCGAGGAAGTTGTGGGCCGCCAGGCCGAGTTGCTTGAGGTTGTTTGAACAACTCGACCGCCGGGCTGCCTCGCGGGCCTGCTGCACCGCAGGAAGCAGCAGCCCCACCAAAACGCCGATGATCGCGATCACGACGAGCAGTTCGATGAGCGTGAAACCCGCCCAACGCTGCCGGGTGGACACATGCAAGGCATGCCGCTCAAGAAGGCGGCCGCTCCGGAACAAAGCCATGTTGAGACACTCCAGAAGGGAAAAACAAAAGCTCAAAAAGCAGCTTGAAAAACACCTCGGCACCGGTTGAACGCCGGTGACCGCAGCGGGTTGCGGCGTGCTGTCCGGCGGGCTCTGGAGAGGCAGTTCCAAAAAACTCGCAACTTTCGGCGAGCGGCATCCACGGCGTGAAGTACGAAGCCCCTCCAACACCAGCAAATATACGCCAGGCCCGCCAGCAGGCAATCAGCCCCGGCCTGCCCCCGATCTGCTTTGGCAGATGGGCAGTTGTCAGCATCTGCCCCGGAACGCAGGCGGCGGATTCAACCCCCTGCCGGTCCCAAGTGGGGGGGTCCCCGCCGCCAGGCAGGGTCAGGCGGCGGCGTGCTGCTTGAGCAGTTCGAAGGGAACGATCTCGAGTGCTTTTTCACTGGTCGCTTCCAGGACCACCGGCGGTCCGCAGTCAGCCCGCAATGCCTCCAGCCAGCGGGCGGCGCAGAGGCACCAGCGGTCACCGGGGACGAGGCCCGGAAAGCTGTATTCCGGCCGCGGGGTCACCAGGTCGTTGC
>CAZIQV010000063.1:0-6422 GCA_964541275.1 uncultured Chitinophagaceae bacterium
TTCGTATTAACATAGCTGAGATCCTAACATTAAAGAACTAGATCATGACCTGATATACTGCCAGAATGTAGCCACCTATGAATTACGGGATAAAAACCAGTTCATTTGTCGACTATGAACACGATAATTCGCTCTTGTTTAAGTGAATTAAATCACAGTATTTGCTTGAAGATCATTTTTTATTCACTTATGACTGCGTACCGGGAACCTTTAACATCATATCTTTGTGAATACATAAATTTATGCAAAATAAATCGTTCATCATTTTGGCCCTTCGTTTATCAATCATACTGATAATCGTATTATGCTCATTATTTGCACTGTCTGCGTGCTCAGAGAACACTGACTCCGCCGATATTGAGCTTGATGAAGCAAATAAACAAACTCCTGCTATCGCAGACATTATCCCAAAGCCCTATCGTGAAGTGTGGACGCCGTGGAAAGGTGACTTTGATGGCATGGTCGAACGTCGCACCAGCCGCTTCGCAGAAGGTGGGGTAGAGATCGCTTGAGAGGGCGACCAAATCGCTTCGGCTGCCGGCGGTGATCCGTCCCGGCCAGACCGCACAGCAGGGGACAGCGATTCCCCCCTCGAACATCTGTTGCTTATAGCCCCGGTGAGGTCCGCAGTTGGCCCGGCTCCCTTCGTGGCCGCCGTTATCGGAACTGAAAACGATCAGCGTGTTGTCGGCCTGGCCGGTCGCCTCAAGGGCCGCGACCACCCGGCCGATGCCGGCGTCGAGATGTTCGATGAAGGCGACCAGTTCCGCCCGGGTCGGATCGATCCCCGGCTCACGGGCCTTGACCTTTGCCAGCCACTCCGGTGGCGGCTGCACCGGAAAGTGAGGGGCGTTGTAGGCGAGGTAGCAGAACCAGGGCTGATCCCGCTTTGCCCGCGACTCGATGTAGTCGACCGCCCAGTCGCTGAAGATGTCGGTGGCATGCCCTTCCGGCCGCACGTCCTGCTCACCCAGCCGCAGGTAGTGCCGTCCGTGCCGGGTGTGCGTCCAATAGTCATCCATCATGTCGCCGAGAAAGCCATGGAAGTGGTCGAAGCCGTGGTCGGTCGGCCGCGACGGGGCCGCCAGCCCGAGGTGCCACTTCCCGATGATCGCCGTGTGATAGCCGACCGCCTTCAGCGGCCGGGGCAGCAACACCGCCGCCGGATCGAGAAAGCCCCAGCTGTTTTCGGGCATCGTCCGAATCACGCCCGGGACCCCGACCTTGTCGGGCACCCTGCCGGAGAGCAACGCCGCCCGCGTCGGCGAACAGACCGGACAGTTGGCATAGAAATTGTCAAACCGCATGCCGGCGGCGACGAGCCCGTCGATGGCCGGCGTGCGGAGATCCTCGGCCCCGTAGGCGCCGACGTCTCCCCAGCCCTGGTCATCGGTGAGGATCATCAGGATGTTGGGCCGGTCGGCAATCGGCTCGGCGGCTGGCAGCCGCGCTGGCAGGCCCAGCAGGACCACGAGGATCGCCGGGACGAGCCGCCAACGGATCCCCCGGCCCGAGCCCGGGGTTCCGAAACTGGGATTGGTCTTCATGACGCCGAGGATAATTCCCAGACCGAGACCTCCGCAATGAACTTGCTCACCACGAAGGCGGCCGTCTCGGCCTGCTCAACTGCGGGCAAGACACTCGCCCACCACGGCCATCGTCTCCCGTTGTCGCTGTTCGACGAACCGGCGGGCCGCGGCCGCGGTCTCGCGGGCTGCACCGGGAGCAGCAGCCATGCGCAGCACCGTCGGCACGATCTGTTGAACGTCCGCCTCATCGTCCATGTTGAAGAGCCAGTCACCGAGCCCGATGTCCTGCCACATGAACCCTTTGGTCGTCTGCTCCCGCCAGCGGCAGACGATCGCCGGCACGCCGTTGCCCACCGCCATGATCGGACTGTGCATCTCGTTGCCAAACAGGCCGGCACTGCGAACATAGGTGCTGACGGCCTCGCCGGTCAGCCAGTAGTTAGGCCGCCAGACGACGCCCTGGCGAACAAGAGCCGGCAGCGGATCGACGAGCATCTCCTTGCCGATCGCCATCTGGGTTCGGTCCTCGGGGCAGACCAGCAGCCGCAGCCCGGTCTCGCGAAGTACCCGCTCGATCGCCCGGCGGTGCGGAGCGTGGTCGTGCTCCTTCAGGGCCTCGTTGCGGGCCTTGCGGACCGGATCGACCGGCCGGTTTTTTTCCGGCAGCCGCCAATAGGGTGTGAACCGGTAGCGGGGGATGCAGCAGAGGAAGCGACCCGGCTCCAGGCCATGGGCCCGGAGGAACCGCTCGGCGGACGCGTCGTCCCGCAGGTCGGTCGCGAAGGCGGCGTCGGGGCCAAACTGCATGATGGGACACGGGCAGCCCTGATCGCGGGCGAAAGCAAGCGATCGCGAGTCACGAAAGAAAACAAAGTCGGCCGTGGCGAGGAGATCGAGGGAATCGCTGATTGCCTCATTCTCAGAACCCGCTGGTCGCTTTGCATCAGGCACAAAGAACGGATCGAGCGTGATCCCGTACACGCCATAGGGCTTGCCGGTTTTCTCTCGCCACCGCCGGACGTCCCGGCGGGCGACCAGCGACGGCCCGGAGCCGTGCAGCAGGAAATCGCACTCGCGGAAAATTTCGGCGACGTCCTTCCGCGGATCGAGAACCCGCACCCGGGGGAACCGGGCCGCGAGCAGTTCCCGAACACCGTTGCCGACATTGCTCGGCCAGAGCCAGACCTCAACCTCGGGCAGATGGTTTTCCAGCAACCGGAGGATGCCGGGCGTGTGGGCAATGTCGCCGATGTTGACCGTCTGCCAGCTTGAGCGGACGACGATTCGGCGGGGCCGTGGCGAGCCGCCGCGGGCGGTCAGTCCGCCGGCCGCGGCCGCGGCGGCCGCCTGCACCACCCGCCGCCGGGAAAGCCTGCCTGATCGCGACCGGCCGAGCCGGGTCGCTTGGCCTACCGCGGGATCGCGTTGATCGTCCACTGAATCTCCTCCTGAAATGGCTGGCCGTCGGCCGCCTCGATCGCCAGCCGCACGCGGAGTTGGTCGACTGGCTGCAGATCCCTGATCCGCAGCAGCAGGCTCTGCCGATCAGCGGCCAGTTCAATGCCGTCGATCGCCACCGTTTCGGTACCGGGTTTTCCGGTGCCCGGCAGGTACTGCTTGGAGCCGTACGCGCCCGATCGTCGATAGTTCCACTGGATCAGCTCGTAGTTGTCCGCCGCCGTCGCCGACGCAGGATCGAGCGGAAAGCTGAAGCTGATCCGCAGCCCCTCCGGCTCGACCCGGCAGCCCGTGATCATCCTGGCCGGTCCGCCGTCATACCGGAGCCGCTGGATGCCGCCGTCCCGCAGCCCGGCCCGCCCGCCGCCGTTCCAGCCCTGCAGGCCCACGGCATAGACCTGCCCGTCGGCCGGGTTGACCCGGGCCCGCATGATCCCGGTGCGAAAGTCAAACGGCAGCCGGATCGCGGCCGCCTGGCTCGTCCCGGCCACGTCCTGGAGCATCACCGCAAACATCCAACCCTTGCCGAAACTGGTGTGCAGCAGGCGGCCGGCGAGGGGCCCGAACCGGGAATCGCCGGCAAAGACCTGCCCGCCCGAAGAATTGTCAAGCTCCTGCGGGAGCCAGAGGAACGGGCGGTCGTAGTCCGCCGGGGGCACAACCTGCTCAAGGTCAATCGTGCCCCCCCCCGGCGCCCACATGCCAGGCACCGAATAGTCGGCCACCCAGCCGTAGTAGCCGCCCGGCCGGATCAGGCTGATCTTCGACGCCGGCGTCCACTGCCCCTGGTTGTCGCTGGCGGTGAGCCGGCCGTCGGGCAGCATGCCGAGCCCGTTGGGGGTGCGAAACCCGGTGGCAACGACACGGCGACTGCCGTCGGGAGCGACGGCGATGATCGCCCCGGGCAGATCGGCATCGGCCCCGTGGCCACTCTTGGCGTAAAAGAGCGTGCCGTCCGGGCCTTCCTGAAGGTCGAAATTGAAGGCGTGAAAGTTGACTGAAACGTCCTCATCCGCCGACAGGCTTTCATAGAAATCGGCCTCGCCGTCGCCATCGTGATCGTGCAGCCGGACAAGCCGATCCTTGCAGCTGACGACAACGAAGCCGTCGACAACCTTGACGCCGAGCGGCTCGTAGAGCCCGGCTGCAAACCGCTTCCACCGCAGGTCGAGCAGGTCGGCATCGACGCCTGAGACGATCCAGACATCACCGCCATAGGTCGTCACCACCAGCCGGCCATCGGGAAAAAAATCGATCGCTGCGGTCCGAAACCAGGTGTTCCAGGGGGTTGTGTCAGGCAGCGTCAGCGTGTCGAGCCGATAGCCGCCCCGCTGCAGCCCGAGCGTGCCGACTGTCTGGATGGTCTCCGGCCAACGGGCGGGTCCGCCGCCGATGAGGGTTGCAAAATCTGGTGTTGGCCGGGCGGCGATGCCTGCCTCAAGCCGCCGCAGTTCGTCCGCAAGCTGATCGCCCTCAGTCAGCTCGCCGGCCCACCGCAGCAGTTCCAACTCAGTCGACTCCGCCGCCGCCGGAATCTCGACAATCAGCCGGCCTTTGTCGTCAGCCTTGAGGCTGGTGCCCGGCGGCCTGCTGCTGAGCAGCACCGCAGCCGTTCCGCCGCTTGAGCACCGCGCTTGGCCGCCGCCGGAAAGCGGCTGCCATTTCCCGTCACCCGGACCGACCGCAGCCAGCAGCAGCGGCTTGCCCGGGCCGACGTGCAGTCGCTGGCGAATCGCCTGGGGTCCAACCCCGCTGGGCCACTCGAGAATCTCCCGGCCGTCGATTAGGTAGTCGAGCACCACCGCGTCGCCGTGCAGATGATGCCCGCGATAGTCGAGCCATTTCCGCGGCAGCGGTCCCCGCGGCAGCAGGCCGTCCCGGTCGTCGTCGAGGCTGCCGTCGTGTCCCCACCGCCAGCCGGCCAGCACCGCAAGCGGATCTCCCGCCGGCCGCGGCGTCCCCTCGCCCCGAGGCCGCTGGTGCTGAGTTTCGGAAAGATCGAGAAACCCTCCCCGCCAAAGCTCGGCCTGATCGAGGGTGTGGAGGTCGTAGGCGATCGTCAGCGGGCCGAGCTTCACCGAGAGCACGCTGCTGAAGGACCGGCCGAGTTGCGAGGCGAGGGCTGGCCCGTAATCGCGGTCGACAACTGCCACGGCGGTGCCGTCGCGGCTGCCCGTCGGCAGGCCCTTGAGATAAGCCTCATCGACGGGAACAAACTCGGGATGCCTCTCCCGCATGAAGGCTTCGCGAACGTAGTGGACGGCCTGATACCGCTCCTTCGGCGTCAGGTGGGTCATTGCCGCCATCAGGCCGTTGCCCCGCGAAAGCGTGAGGAACATCCGGTAGGGATCGGCCCCGAACTTCAGCGGCTCCCGACCCAGCGCCCGTGCCGTTGCCAGGGCTGGCGTGTCGCCGTCGCGGCCGTGGCAGTTGAAGCAGTAGCCCTGGAAGATCCGCTCGCCCGCCTCAAAGTCGCGGCGACCGAGCTTGCGGATGATGCTGGCATGGTCGAGGTCGGCGGTATCGTCGGGCACCACGAGGCTGTCAGCCGGCGGCCTGAGTTGCTCTGCCAGCTTCGGCCCACCCTGCGAGACCGCAGCGACGTAGGCGACGAGATCGAGCAGGTCCCGCTGCTCGCCCACGGCGGCGGCGAGTCCCTCCGGCATCAGCGAGGCTGCCAGCGGCTGGCGGTCGGCAATCTGCTCGCGGTCGACCCGCACCGACTGGCCGAGCGCGGACGCCGGTCGCAGCTCAATCCCGCTGTCGTCCTCGGCGACCACCAGGCCGGTCAGGGTCTTGCCATCCTCGAGCAGCAGCAACTCCTGTCGATAGCCTTCGGCAAGCTGTCGGGAGGGATGGAGAATCGACTCGAGGACCGCTGCAGGTCCAAGCGGTTGGCGGGGCCGGGCGAGGTCGGGCCCGAGCCGCCGGCCATCCGGCCCCGGCTCGTGGCAGTTCGTGCAGGCAGCGGCGGTCGTGAAGTAGACGACCGCCCCCCGGGCCGGGTCGCCGCGACGCTGCACCTCCCCGGCGAGCTGTTCTGGCGGAGTCGCCAGCAGCTGTTCCTCAAGCGATGCAATCGGGGCCCCGGCAACCGGCGGTCCGGCCGGAGCAGCCGCGACTGTTCGGCAGGCCAGCGCGGCTACTGCCAGCAAGAGCACAAGCAGCAGCGAGTGACTGCCGCCCCGACGACCGACCATCATGTCTCCCCACGGTGCGATCACGCTGTTTTCCTCCTGCTGGCAACCTCTGGTGTGATGGTACCAGCAGGCTTGCCGCTCCGCCTCGACTCCTCCAGACGATATGCTCAGCGGCTGGTATTCCCATGACAACAGCGAACCTTGCGATGACCAACCGTCCGGACCAGCGACGCGGCGTCCCAGCCCAGCTGAAACTGCCGGACACAGTTGCGACGCCGAGGCCCTCCCGGCGGCA
>CAZIQV010000063.1:6522-8956 GCA_964541275.1 uncultured Chitinophagaceae bacterium
CAGCCCAGCTGAAACTGCCGGACACAGTTGCGACGCCGAGGCCCTCCCGGCGGCAGGTTCTCTCCGGACTCGCCGGCCTGGCAGCGGGCGTCGCCGGGCACCCAGCGGCTGCTGCCGATCCGCCGGGCCCACGGCTGCATCTGTTCTCGAAGCTGCTGCAGTGGCTCGACTACGACGAACTCGCCGAGGTGGCTGCCGCCGCAGGCTACACCGGTATCGACCTGACCGTGCGGCCCGGCGGGCATGTCGAGCCGGAGCGGGTCGCGGTCGATCTCCCGCGGGCCGTGGCCGCCGCCCGGCGGGCAGGGCTGCGGGTCGACATGATCGTCACGGCTATCACCTCGGCGGCCGACCCGCTGGCCGAACCGCTCTTGAACACTGCGGCAGCGGAGGGCGTCACGCTCTACCGGCTCGGCTATCTCCGCTATCAACAGCAGGGCCCGCTCGAACCGCAACTGGCGGTTTTTCAGCGGACCATCCGGGCCCTTGCCCAGCTCAACGAACGCTGCGGGATCACCGGCTGCTATCAGAATCACCACGGGGGGCGGATCATGGGTGCGGCGGTCTGGGACCTTCGCACGGTGCTCGCCGACCTCGACCCGAATCACCTCGGCTGCCAGTACGACATCCGCCATGCCGTCGCCGAGGCAACCGGCAGCTGGGATCTCGGCTTCCGGCTGATCGCTCCGCGGATCCGCTGCCTCGCCCTGAAAAACTTTCGCTGGAAGGCTGACCGCCAGCTGGCCCCCGAAACGGTGCCGGCCACCGCAGGCCTGGTGCCGTGGCAACGATTCGCCGGGCTGGTCCGGTCCACCGGCGTTGACGTGCCGGCCACCGTCCACTGTGAGTGGCCGACCTTCACGGAGGCCGAGTCGTCACTTGCCGTGGCGGCCAAGAAAAAGCTGGCGATCGACCGCATGGGGGCCGAACGGAGGTTCTTTCACGATCTCTTCGCAATGACCAGCTGACCGGCGGCCACTCAGGGCGAGCTGCCGACGAGTTTCCAGAGCCGGCTGTTGCTCCGCAGAAACACGCCGCCGGCAGCAACCGCCGGCGAGGCGAGGATCTGATCTTCTAGGTCGAGCGTGGCAGTGACCTCGGCCTGCTTGTCATCGAAGCGAATCAGCTGCACCAACCCGGTTTCGTTGACAGCCAGCAGCCGGTCGCCGAGGACCACCGGGGTTGCGCTGAACGGCCCCTTGAGCCGCAGCTGCCACCGCCGCTCGCCGTCGGCGACGCTGCCGGCGGTCAGCACATCGCCGCGGCTGATCGTGAAGACCGTCTCGCCTGCGGCCACCGGGCTCGGCGTCCCCGGCGAAAGCCGGCTGCTTCGCCAGAGCTGTTTCGGCGTGCCTGACTCGAGATCCGTGAGGGCCAAAGCGGTGAGCCCGTGCGAGGGCACAAAGAGCAGCTCCCCGAGTCGGCAGCTCGACGGAATCGTGCTCGCTCCGCCAGCGTACTGCCAGGCAAGGCTGCCGTCAGCCGCCCGTACCGCGTCGACCCCGGTTTTCGACTGCAGGCCGACCAGCCCTTCAGCCAGGACCGCGGGGCTGGTCCAGTTGGCCGCCTTCGGCCGCTCAAGCCGCCAGCGGTTGAGACCGGTGGCGGCATCGATGCCGAGGGCGTAGGACTCGCTGTCGTTTTCAACCTGGGCGACCACCACGCCGGCGGTCACCACCAGCGAGCTCGACATGCCGAGACTGTTACTGACATTCGGATAGTCGGCGGTGATGCCCCGCAGCCAAAGCAGCTGGCCGTCGCGGTCGAAGCAGGCGAGATCGTTTGAGGAAAAGAGGGCATAGACCCGCTCGCCGTCGGTGCAGGGTGTGGGGGCGGCGACACTGGTTTTGGCATGGCACATCGTCCGGCCGGTCGCCCAGAGCTGCCGCTGCCAGAGCCTGCTGCCGGTGGCCGCGTCGAGGCAGACGACATGCAGCCGGTCCTGCTCCGGCCCGCTGCTGCAGGTGACGAAGACGCGGTCTCCGCTGACCACCGGGGTCGAGAGCCCCCGGCCCGGCAGGTCGACCTGCCAGGCGATGCTCTGGTTGTCGAGCTCGGCAAATTCAGCGGCTGCCGCCCCGCTGCCCTGCGGTCCTTGGAACGCCGGCCAGCCGGCGGGCGTCGCGGCCAGGCAGGGGCTGATCACCACGAGGCTGGCGACCGTGAGGCCCAGCGGCAGCCATCGCAACCGGCTGTTCGGGGTTCGTTGCGGACGTCGTATGCGGCTGATCATTCCAGCGTCTCCTTCCCATGGGTCGCTTCGGCCTGGTCTGCCGTTGGTGTCGGTGGCCGGTCGGTTGCCAGAATTGCCGTTCCGGTGGCATCGCAGATCCGCAGCTGGAACTGCCACTGCTTGGTCCAGTCCTTGGTCTGGCCGTCCTGGCAGAGTTTGATCAGGAAGGTGTTGCGGCCGGCGGCCAGCTCGATCGGCAGG
>CAZIQV010000064.1:0-8909 GCA_964541275.1 uncultured Chitinophagaceae bacterium
TCGAGCTCCTTGAGGATCGCCTCGATCGAGCCCCGGACATCCGCCCGGATGATCAGGTTCAACGTCGGTGTCTTCTGGGTGCCGAGCCGATCGACGAGGTTTTCAAAAGTGACATGGACCGGCGTCGAGAGCAGATGGCTCTGCCGCCGGATGCCGGCCCGCTTGTTCGCGACTTCCCGGGCCAGGGCGATCGCGTCGACGACCTGAAACCGCTCGCCAGCCCCCGGCGGCGTGTCGAATCCGGTGACGAGCACGGCCCGCGACGGTCCTGCCTCTTTGACGCGTTTGAGTTTGAGCGTGTCCTGCATCGACTTCACCGTGCCGGATCCCTCGCCGCAGACAACTGCATCGCCGACCCGGAGCATTCCCTTCTGCACCAGCAGGCAGGCAACCACCCCGGCACCCTCGTGAATCGAGGCATCGAGACAGACCCCCGCCGCCGCCCGATCGGGATTGGCCCGCAGGTCGTGCAGTTCAGCGATGGTCAACAGGGTGTCAAGCAGGTTGTCGACTCCCTCCCCGGTCAGGGCACTCGTCTTGACAACCTCGGTGTCGCCGCCCCACTCGGTCGGCAGCAGTTCGTTGGCGGCGAGCTGCTGGAACACCCGGTCGGGATCCGCCCCCGGAAGGTCGATTTTATTGATGCACACGACGATCGGCACGTTTGCCGCCCGGGCGTGGCTGATTGCCTCCTCGGTCTGCGGCATGATGCCGTCGTCGGCGGCCACCACCAGCACCGCACAGTCGGTCACGTTGGCACCCCGAGCCCGCATCTGCGTAAAGGCCTCGTGGCCCGGGGTATCGACAAACGAGATCGGCTGCCCGTTGTGATCGATTGTGTAGGCCCGCATGTGCTGGGTGATGCCGCCGCTTTCCCGGGCGGCCACGTCGATGCCGAGAATCCGGTCGAGCAGCGACGTTTTGCCATGGTCGACATGACCGAGGAATGTCACCACCGGCGGCCGCGGCTGCCGCAGTGAGGGGTCCTCGTCAACCGCATCGAACCCGGCCAGCAGTTCCTTCTCGAGATCTTCCGCCGTCTTGATGTCGAGTTCGACGCCGAATTCGGCCGCCAGCAATTCGACCGTGTCCTGGTCGAGCATCGTCGTCATGTTGGGCATGGCGTCGAGGCCAAAGCCAAGGAGCTTTCGCAACACTTCGCTGGCGGCGAGGCCGATCGCCTCGGAAAAGGCCCGCACGGTGCAGGGCACCTGGATTGCCGCGTTGGTCTTTCGGGGAGCCGCCGTCGACACGGCCGGGCCCCGCCGCTGCCGCGGCCGCCGCCGCCGCAGGCCGCGTTCATCGTCGTCACCAGCCCCGCGGCGATCGGTCCGCTTGCGATGCAGTTGCCGCATCTCGCGGCCGCCGAGGAGATCGTCGCTCCGCTGGCCGCCCTTGCCCGACTTTCGCGGACGGCCGCCCGTGGTGCTCGGCGGCGGCAGGGGCGGTGCCAGGCCGCCGCCCTGCATGCCTCCTCGAAGCAGGCCGCCTCGAGGTTCGGCCGCCTTGTCCTGCTGCCGCTGCTCGTGCTTCCGCATGTGGTCGGCGAGCGGCTTGGTGCCCCCGGCCTTCGCGCTTCTGATCGCATCGAGAGGCAGTTTGACATCGGGCTTCTGGGCCGCCGGCTCAGTCGGCGGCTTTGCCGTCGGCGTCCGGCCCGCCGCTGGCAGCGGCGGCAGCTTGAAGGTCGGCCGCGGTGCCGGCTTGCCGCCGCCACGAGGACCGCCGCTCGGACGAACCCGCAGCGGCGGGGAACCGGTGCCACTCTGGTCCTGCTTCGGCTTTGCCTGGGGCGTTTCGGCCGCCGGCCGCACCGGACGGCTCAGCGGGGCCGGCTTCGGCGCGGGTTTCGCGGCCGAAAGATCCTTTGGTCGGGAGGGACCGACCGCACCGGTCGGGGCGACGTAGTCTTCGCGTTTCAAGACGCCGGTCGCCTTGGCTGGAGCCCGGCCGGCGGGAGCCGCCGGTCGCTCCGGGGGCTTATCCTTCCCGGCAATGAACTCCTTGACCCGGGCCACCTCGTCGTCGCTGAGGCTTGCCAGGGCGGAACCCTTGTCCTGAATTCCCGCGCGGGCGCAAAGATCGACCAGCTCTTTGCTGTCGAGCTTCAGTTCCTTCGCAAGACTGTAGATGCGAACCGCCACGCGTTGTTCTCCGACCCCCTCGGGGTCTCTGCGGCCGGCAGGTCAACGCCTGCCAGCACTGTAAAACCGTTCTGTCTCGAAACCCGCTCACATTTTCGACTGGAATCGCCATCATGACCCAGCCGCAGGAGAACCGGGGGCCTTCACGTCGCCATCCGCCGCCGTCCCGGCGGGCGAGGCGTCGCCGGCATCCAGTCGTTCCTGATTGTTGTTCCCGTCAGCCGCCGCGAGGCCGTCTTGACCGGCACCGGCGGACGTTTCATCCGCGGCCAATTCACCCGCCGCATCGCTCGGCGGCCGTGGTGCCGCAGCGGCCGCCATGGCCGCCTCGGCAGCGTCGGCGTCAGCCGTGGCCTGGGCAATCCGCTCAAGCTCCCGTTGCTTACGCCGCTCGTCGGCAGCCGCCTCTTCGGCGAGCGTGGCCCGGCGTTCCGCCTCGGTGACGATCGCATCGACCGCCTCGGCAGAAAGCTCACCCATCTCCATGAGGTCTTCCGGCTCAATCACGGAGAGATCATCGTAGGAAAGAAAGCCTTCGCCGACGAGCCGCTCGGCGACCGACTCGTCGAGCCCATCGATCGAGGAGAAGCCGACGACGGCCCGCTCGATCTGCTGGTCGAGTTCTTCCCGGGTCATGATCTCGATGTCCCAGCCGCAGAGCTTGCTGGCAAGCCGCACGTTTTGGCCGCGGCGGCCGATCGCCAGCGACAGCTGATCTTCGCGGACCAGCACGATCCCCCGGCCGAGCATCTGACAGAGAATGACCTCGTCGACTTCCGCCGGCTGGAGAGCATTGGGGACGAGCACCTGCAAGTCGTCATTCCACCGCACGATGTCGATCCGCTCGCCGCCGAGTTCTTCAACAATGTTTTTAATCCGGTTTCCTCGGACGCCGACGCAGGCGCCGACGCAATCGACCCGCGTGTCTGAACTGATCACCGCGACCTTGCTGCGGTAGCCCGGTTCGCGGGCGATTGCCCGAATCTCGATCACGCCGTCGATAATCTCGGGGATTTCCTGCTCAAACAGCCGCTGCACCAACTGGGGTCGAATTCTCGAGAGGATGATTTTGACCCGGCTGCCCACCTTTCGGACCTCGAAAATCGTGGCCCTAATCCGCTCGTTCGCCTGGAAATTCTCTCCCGGAATCTGCTCGCTGCGGGGCAGAATCGCTTCGGTCGCCCCGAGGGTGACGGTCGCGACACCGCCGTCAAAGCGGGTGACAACCCCCGAGACCATCTGGCCGACCTGCTCCTCGAACTCGTCGTGAATCGAGTCCCGCTCGGCTTCCCGGATTTTTTGGATGATGACCTGCTTGGCGGTCTGAGCCCCAATCCGGCCCGTCAACTCCTCGGGGTCGATCGCGGTGCCGTTGCAACGCCCGGTGATTGCCCCGCCCGACCGATCGATCTCGACGACGACGTCCGCCTCTTCACCGTAGTGGCGGTGCAGCGCCGTCACCAGAGCCGCCTCGATCGCCTGGAAGACGATCTCCTTGTCGATGTTCTTGTCGCGATGGATCGCATCGACGATGCGGAGAATTTCTTCTGGCTTCATAATCACTCGGAAATCGCTGGCCGAGCAGCCGGCTTCTGCACCGACCACAGGATCACCCTGCAAGCCGCACCAAGCGTGCGGCCCTCGGGGTCCGACACCTGCAAGGTGTGCCGGAAAAAACGGCGGGCCATCGAATAATGGCCACCGAAACACACTCGCTTACAGGCGATCCAAGCGTTTCCTCGAAGCAGCACGCCACGTGCGATGCAAGCTGCCGTCAACCGGCCTTGCAATCCGCAAAAGGTACGGCAGCCGCCCGGGGCTGTCAAGCGGCTGCCGCCCCGCGAGGATCAGGCGGCATCGACGCAGCGGCCGAGCAGCACCGCACCGGCCTGGCCCTGGGGCGTCGCCGCCAGGCTGAGGAACGACCCGCCCGCCGGCTCGCCGGCAGTCGCCGGCCGCACCCGGCAGGCGTCGTCGGCCGCGGCGTGATTCAGCAGCGGGAACAGCTCGCCGCGGCCGACCGCCAGCAGGCTGGCGATGACCTCAACCAGCCCGCTCGCCGCCCCGAGATTCCCGAAGTTGGCCTTGGCGGCGACCAGCGGCACGGCGGCGATCTGGTCTCCAAAGACGTCGCCGAGCCCGGCCGCTTCGGCTTGGTCCCCCGCAGTCGTGCTCAGCCCCTGCGGATGCAGATGACCGACCGCTCCTGGTGCACAGCCGGCAGCGGCCAGGGCCCGGCCGGCGGCGCCGGCGATCGCGGAGCGGCGGCGGCCGACGGCCGCTCCCTCGCTGCTGGCGGCAGCCGCGTGGCCGAGCACCTCGCCGTGAAGTGTCGCCCCGCGGCTGCGGGCGTGGCCAAGTTCTTCGAGAATGAGCACCGCGGCAGCCTCGCCGAGGACCATCCCCCGCCGGTCCCGATCGAAGGGCCGACTCCACGCGGCCGGGTCGCCGTCGCCCATCGCCACCTGCTCGTTGAGCAGGGCATGCACCAGTTTCATCGGATGGATCCGGGTGCCTGTCGCGCCGACGAGCATCACGTCGGCAGCCCCTCGCCGGATGGTGATCGTCGCCTCGCCCACGGCCAAATGGCCGCTCGCCTCTCGCAGCGTCAGCGAATTGCTCGGCCCCCGCAGGTCGTTGAATATCGCAATATGGCTCGCCGGCATATTGGGGAGATACTTCAACAGCCAGAGCGGCTCCATCGCCTGCAGGCCGGCATCGGCCCAGCGGTCGTAGTCGAACCGGCCGCCGGCGTCGCGGCAGGCGGTGACTGCCGTCGTGAAGTCCTCCGGCAGCGTCAGCATGTAGTCGGATCCGAAAACGCAGCCGATCCGCTCGGGCGGCACCGACGCCGGGCCGTCGAGCCCGCTCGCCGCGAGCGCCCGCTGGGCCGCGGCGACCGCCATCTGCGTCTCGCGGCACATCAATTTGAGTCCCTTGCGAATCGCCTTTTTCCGATTCGCATCAAGCTCGCCAAACTCGCTGATATGGCCGGTGAAGGCCCTGGCCTCAGCCGCGTGCGTCAGCGGCAGCCCCGTGGTCGGGAAACTCGCGAGCGGCCCGACGGCCGACGCGGACGCCGCCAGCCCCTCCCAGAGCTCCTCGGGGGTCAGTCCAAATGGTGTGATCGCGGCCATCCCGGTGATCACGACGCGGCGGTCAGCTGGTTTCATGGTGGGCATCGCCTTGCAGGCCGCATCGTCCGGCTCTCGTTCGAGTAGCGTCGCACCGCCCGCGCCGGGTCACGGCAGCCGTCCGAGCACGAGGCTGGCGTTGTGTCCGCCAAAGCCGAAACTGTTGCTCATGATCAGGTCGACCCGCCGTTCCCGGGGCTGGTTGGCCGTGTAGTCGAGATCGCAGTCGGGATCGGGGGTTTCCAGATTGATCGTCGGCGGAATCACGCCGTGCTCCAGCGTCAGGGCACAGGTCACCATTTCGATGCCGCCGCTCGCGCCGAGGGAATGGCCGAGATGGCTCTTGATGCTCGAGACTGACAGCCCCCGGGCATGCTCGCCAAAGACTTTTTTGATCGCGAGCGTCTCGGCCTTGTCTCCCAGCGGTGTGCTGGTGCCGTGAGCGTTAATATAGCCGACGTCAGCGGCGGCACAGCCGGCATCTTCGAGAGCGAGCGTCATCGCCCGGGCGGCGCCGCGGCCCTCCTCGTCCGGCTGGGTGATGTGACCGGCGTCGCCTGTCGATCCGTAGCCGAGCAATTCGCCGTAGACCTTTGCGCCGCGGGCCCGGGCATGCTCCCATTCCTCGATCACGACGATGCCGGCGCCCTCGGCCAGCACAAAACCGTCGCGTCCGGCATCGAAGGGCCGGCTGGCCTGCTGCGGCGCATCGCCGCGGAACGAGAGGGCCCGCATGTTCTGGAAGCCCGCCAGCCCCATCGGCGTCAGGGCCGCCTCGCTTCCCCCGGTGACCATTACCTCGGCAGCGCCGGAGCGGATCGCCCGCATCGCCTCGCCAATCGAGTTGGCGGCGCTGGCGCAGGCGGTGGCGACCGCGAAGTTCGGCCCCTTGATGCCGTGGATCGACGAGACGTGGCCGCTGGCGGCGTTCACAATGAGTTTGGGGATCGTGAAGGGCGAAACCTTGTCGATGCCCTTGGTCAACAGCCGCTCGTGCTGGGCCTCGAACTCGGCGAGTCCGCCGATCCCCGACCCGACGACAACGCCGCAGCGGTACGGGTCCTCGCGGGAAAAATCGAGCCCCGAGTCGCGGACGGCATCGGCCGCCGCTGCAATGGCAAACTGGGAGAATCGATCGAGCCGGCGGAGTTCCTTCGGGCTGGCGACACCCTCGGCCGCGCCATCCCAGGGCACCTCGCCGGCAAACTGCACGCGGTAGCCCGAGACGTCAAAAAGCGTAATCGAGCCGACGCCGCTGTCGCCCGCCAACAGCCGCTTCCAGAATTCTGCAACCGGACGCCCCAGAGAGGTCACCACCCCGAGGCCCGTGAGCACCACCCGTCGCTTCATGTCGTCCCTGATCAACCCCGTCGGTCCACGTCGGCTTCACCGCCTCCGCAACGATTCCAGTCGCCGGGCTGCTCAGGCCTGGTGCTTTTCGATGAATTCGACAGCCTGGCCCACCGTCTGAATCTTCTCGGCGGCATCGTCGGGAATGTTGATCTCGAACTCCTCCTCAAGTTCCATGACGAGTTCCACGGTATCGAGCGAGTCGGCACCGAGATCATTGATGAACGAAGTCTCGGGGGTGATCTGATCCTTGCTGACCCCCAACTGGGACGCAACGATGTCGATCACTCGATCCTGGACTGATGCCACGATAGATCCTCCACTGGAAATGCTGTCAGTTTGGGCCGCAGTCGAACGCCGGCAGACGACACCCGCATCCCCGACCGCGACAGCCCGAAGGGTCCGATTTGTCGGCCGCCGGGGTGCTGCATGATATACCGGGTTCGCGGTCGCCCTGTCCAGTTAGCCGCGGAAATCACCGCACCGCCGGGGCTCAACCGATCAAGCCGCCGTCGACGACCAGCGTCTGCGCCGTGATGTAGCCGGATGACGGCGCCGCCAGAAAGAGGACCGCCGAGGCGATCTCGGTCGCCAGCCCGAGCCGCTTGGCAGGAACCCGCTTCTTGACCTCGTCGAGCAGGGCCGGGCCGAGGGCGTCGGTCATGTCGCTGGCGATGAACCCCGGGGCGACCGCATTCACGGTGACTTTCCGGCCGGCAAGTTCCTTCGCGACGGTTTTGGTCAGGCCGACCAGCCCTGCCTTGGAGGCGGAGTAGTTGGCCTGGCCGGGGTTCCCGATCAGCCCCGACACGCTCGCGACATTGACGATCCGCCCATACCGCTGCTGCATCATCGGCCGACTCGCCGCCCGCATAAACAGGAACGGGGCCCGCAGGTTGGTGGTGAGCACTTCATCCCACTCGGCATCGCTCATCCGCGGCAGCAGGGTGTCGCGGGTGACGCCGGCATTGTTGACGAGGATATCGAGCCGCCCGTGCCTGTCGACGACCGCCGCGACGGTTTCTTCGATCGCCTCCGGCTGGGAGACGTCGCAGGGGAGCGGCTCCGCCTTGCCGCCGGCCGCGGCGATCGCCTCGGCAACCTGGCTGAGTTTGTCGGCTGACCGGGCGACGAGCCCGACGATCGCGCCGTTGGCGGCGAGCGTCTCGGCGATCGCCCGGCCGAGGCCCTGGCTCGCCCCGGTGACCAGGGCCACCTGCCCGGAGAGGTCGGCCTTGATCGGCGTTGGTTCAACCGTGATTGCCATGGGTGGTTTCTCCAAAAGGTTGCGGGAACTGAAGGAGGTGGTGAGGCTGGCCGAATTCCGATCGATCGGCCTGCGCTGGGGACCGCGCCGGCGTCCCGCGGGCCGGCTCAGCCGTCAAGGACGCCCCGGCAGGGCTTTCTCCGATCGATTCGCTTGAGCAGGCCGCGGAGCACCCGCCCCGGACCAACTTCCCACAGCCGGGCGACTCCCGTCGAGAGCAGCTGCTCCATCGACGCTTGCCACTCGACCACCCCGCAGACCTGCCGGGCGAGGAGCCGGCGAATCTCGTCGGGGTCGGTGTGGGGCTGGGCATCGACATTGCTGATGACCGGAATCCGCGGCCGTCGCAGTTCCACCTCACCGAGCACCTCCGTCAGCCGATCGCGGGCCGGCTCCATCAGCGGGGTGTGGAAAGCTCCGGCCACAGCCAGCGGCACGCACTTCATCGCCCCCGCCGCTGCGGCCGCCGCCGGCACCCTGTCGCAGGCATCGCGGCTGCCGGAGACGACGATGTTTCCCGGACAAAGCACGTTGGCGATTTCGAGGACGCCCCCGTCCCGGGCCTGATCGCAGACCGCCGCCACCTCGGGCCGTTCGAGCCCGAGCACGGCCACCATCCCGCCCGGACTCGCCTCGGCACAGGCCTGCATCGCCCGGCCGCGGACGTCGACCACCCTGAAGGCCGCCTCGAGATCGAGCCCGCCGGAGTGCACCAGGGCGGTGTATTCGCCCAGCGAGAGCCCGGCGGTCGCCGGCTCGATGCCGGGACCCGCAAATGGGCTGTCGGCAGCGGATCGCAGCAGTTCCAGCATCGCGAGGCTTGTCGCCAGAATCGCCGGCTGGCTGACAGCGGTGCTTTCGAGCCGCTCGGACGGTCCAGTGCGGCAAATATCGAGCAGGTCATAGCCGAGGACCGCGGACCCGCGGTCAAAAATCCTGCGGGCGGGCTCACAGGCGTCGCACCAATCGCCAGCCATGCCGACGAACTGGGCGCCCTGCCGGGGAAACATCACC
>CAZIQV010000065.1:0-8886 GCA_964541275.1 uncultured Chitinophagaceae bacterium
TCCGCAACTCAAACACCGGCCAGTGGCGGTATTACGAACTCACCCGAGACATGACACCGCAAAACATCGACTGGAACCGGTGGCTCGGGGTCGAGGCCGGCTTGGCCGAGGCGATTCCATTCGATCGGGCGGTCTACCGGCAGTGGCGGTGCTACTGGCCGTTTGGCTCGGGCATGTTCACCGACCTCTTCGTCCACCGGACGACGGCCATGCTCAAGGCGACGGGCCTGCGGTTTCCGGCTCGGGTGGTCGGGGCCGGGGGCATCTATCTCGAGCTTGACACTCGTGACGTTCCCGACGTGGCTACTGTCGTCGCCGACTACCACGAGGGCTGCCAGGGGCTGATCACCGCGACGATGTGCAACGAACGGTCGCGGGTGAAGCAGGTGATTCGCGGCCGTAACGGGGCCTTCGAGTTTGGCAACGGAGAGAAGTTCACCGAGTTTCAGTTTTTGGCCGAGCGGCCCCAGGTGACGCTCGACAGTTCCATCAAGGACGAGGTCATCAAGACCGACCTCTCACCCGAGGCGCTTGAGCAGACCAACACGACGTATCTGCACTTTGAAAATTGGCTGGCGGCGATGGCCGCAGGCGATCCGCTGGCCTGCAACAATCCGCCCGACCTTGGTGCGGCGGCAGTCACCACGGTGATTCTCGGCGCCATGAGCTACCGAAACGGCAAGGTCTACCATTTCGATGCCGAACAGGGCCGCGTGACCGATGGAAATCCCGGCTGGGCCAAGCGGTGGGAGCAGCTTTCCGAACATCGCGGCCAGCCGCGGCATGTTCCGGGCTGGCAGGCCGGCAACACCGGAAGTCAACTGCATCCCCGAGAGAGCCAAATGCTCGCCGGGCCGTGGGTCGACGGTCGGGATCCAGCCGATGCCTGACCGAATCGCCTTCGGGTTTCTCTGTGCCGCGCTGGTCGCGGCGGGCACGGCCGCAGTGCCCGCCGCTGAGCAGCCGAACATCGTGCTGATCATGGCCGATGACCTCGGGTACGGTGAACTGGGATGCTACGGCTCCCGCGTATTCCGGACGCCACGGATTGACCGACTCGCAGCCTCGGGGCTGAGGCTGACCGATTTCCATTCCAACGGCGTGGTCTGTTCTCCGACCCGGGCTGCCCTGATGACCGGCCGCTACCAGCAGCGGTGTGGCATCGACGGCGTCGTCACGGCCAAACGCCACCGGGACGCCGGCATGGCGATCACCGAGGAGACGCTGGCCGACCTGCTCGCCCGGGCCGGATACGCCACCGGCATCTTCGGTAAGTGGCACTTGGGATATTCTGTCGCCTACAGCCCGACGCGGCAGGGCTTTGCCGAGTTCAGCGGGTTTGTCTCTGGCAACATCGACCTGTTTTCCCGCGTTGATCAGGAGGGCTGGTATGACTGGTGGCGGCAGCGGGAGCTTGTCGTCCAGCCGGGCTATGCCCAGCATCTGCTGACCGACTGCGGCATCGCGTTCATACAGCGGCACCGGGACGAGCCGTTTTTTCTCTACCTGCCCTACCCTGCGCCGCACTATCCCTATCAGGGGCCCGACGATCGGCCGAACCGGAAGATTCGCCGGGGGCCGGTCCCGGCGGGACTTCCAGCCTTCGAGACGGTTCCCGCCTTGAAAGGCGGCGACGCGGCCCGGGCCTACCGGGTGATGGTGGAAGATCTCGACACCCAGGTTGGGCGAATCGTCGATGCCCTCGATGCCTGCGGGCTGCGCGAGCAGACACTCGTTGTTTTCTGCTCGGACAACGGCGGCATCGCCAGGCCCGGCCTCGGCGGCGACAACGGCCCCCTCCGCGGCCGCAAGGGGCAACTGTACGAGGGCGGCCACCGGGTCGCCGGCATTTTTCACTGGCCGGGGCGGATCACCGCCGCCCGTTCGGCGGCAACAACGCTGACCTTTGATCTGCTGCCGACCTTCGCCGAACTGGCCGGCGTCGAACCGACCAGGCCGCCGGACGGGGTCAGCCTGACCGGCCTGCTCTTTGAGCGAAGGCCGCCGGCCCCGCGGCAACTGCTCTGGCTGAGCGGGGCGAACACAGCCTTTCGGGAGGGGCCGTGGAAGCTCCTCATGCTGCAAGACCGCCTCGAGCTCTACAACGTGGAGGCTGATCTTGCAGAACGCGAGAATCTGGCCCGCCGCGACCCGGAACGCCTCGCCCGGATGGCGGCAGCCGCGCGAGCCCTGCGGACCGCCGTCCGCGGCGATGTTGCGATGCGGAGTGGCTCCTGAGGCAGGCGTGCTGATGATCCCCCGGCCCGGGCCGCCCGCTGCATCGGCCTGCGAAGCGCCGGAACGCCTCCCGTCAATCCCGTGGTCCCCAACGCCGCCGACGGGTTGACCAGGGGAATTTGACGCCTCCCCTCATCAGTGGTAAATAAATTGCTGGGGTATTGGTGGCGATTCCTGGAACAAGGAGAAGGACAACATGCGGCGAGCTGTCGTCATCGGTCCGGACAGCCGGGCGTTTGGTTTCCAGGCTGGCGAATCGCTGGGTGTTCAGGCGATCGCTCGCCGGGAGAATTCCACCACGTCGACGCTGTCGGATTGTCTCGAAACACACCGGGATGGGCCCCGCGGCAGGGAAACGACCCGGCAATCCAGCTGCCCGTGGCCGCCGGGTACGCCCGGAAAGTGCAGCCGGCGACGCGGCCCGGCCAACCCTGGCGTGCCCGCCGGGTTCACCCTGATCGAACTGCTGGTGGTCATTGCGATCATCGGCGTTCTGGTCGGCCTGCTGCTTCCGGCCGTACAGACGGCCCGCGAGGCGGCTCGTCGTTCGAACTGCCAAAACAACATGAAGCAGATCGCCCTCGGACTGCTCAACTACCACGAGTCGCAGGGGGCGTTTCCCTTTGCGACGATCTGCAACATCAACGGTGCGGCGCCCGGCTACGGGGGCGGTGCGCGGCAGTCGTGGTTTCACCTGTTGCTGCCGTACGTCGAGGAAAAGCCGCTCTACGACAAGATCAAGCCGCGGATCGACGCGCAGCAGTTCCCGGGTGGCTGGCCCGAGGCAACGACGATTGTCAGTTCCTTCATGTGCCCCTCGGACCCGCAGAACCCGAAGGTTTCGCAACAGGGGTTTCACGGGAACTACGTGCCCTGCAACGGATCGAGCCATACCGGCAGCGGCAGCGGGCAGACCAACGGCATGTTCTATCCCCGCTCGGCGACCCAGATGCGGGACATCACCGACGGCTCGTCGAAGACGGTGATGCTTGGTGAAATCAGGCTGCAGGCCGATGCGGTGGCAGCCTCGGGAGCCGGCAACGTGGTCTGCGGCGGCACGCACGATCTTCGCGGCCGCTACCACAACACGTATCACGGCAACGCGGCGTTCACGACGCTGCGGTCCCCCAACACGCCTGTCGGTGACCGGGCCCAGTATTGCAACGGCACGCCGGATGTGCCCTGCCGGGCTTGTGCCAGCTCAAATCTTGAGATGCACGCCCGCAGCTGGCATCCCGGTGGGGTTGAGGTGGGAATGGCCGATGGCTCGGTTCGCTTTGTCAGTGACGGGATCGAGGCTACGGTGTTTCAGGAGGTCGGCACCAGAGCCGGCGGGGAGGTCGCCAGCCTTGACTGATGGTTTTCAGGAAAACCGGGTGATTCAGCAGGTTTTGCCCGCCCAACGCCGGTCTGGTCGAGGCCCAAAGGCGAGCCGTCGCCTTCAGGGCACCGGTGGCTGGTACTGGGCTGCCGCGGCGATGCTGCTTTCATCCGGAACCGGTTGCGGACCCTCGGGACCGGCGACCTACGCGGTCACCGGTTCAGTCAGCTTCGATGGGGTGGCGGTTGCGGATGGCAGCATTGTGTTTGATCCCGTCGACGGCCGGGGGCCCTCCGCAATGGGCGGCATTCGCGACGGGAAGTTCACTGCCAAGGTCACGGCGGGTGAGAAGATTCTGCGGATCAACGCGGTCCGCACCCTCGACCGCAAGGATCAGTACGGCGAACCGATTACCGAGTCGTTCATCCCGGCCCGCTTTAATCAGGCCTCGACGATCCAGCGGACGGTGACTGCCGGCGAAGAGAACCGCTTTGACCTGGAGTTGCAGTCGCGGGAATAGCCTGTGGTTCCGCGACGTTTGCGCGGGCTTCGTTTCGCTGAGCCGTCCTCGTCCAAAGCACCCTCAGGTTTCCCGGCTGGCCGCGACACCCCTTCGGCCCCGCGCCTGTGCTAGGCTCTGTCTGAAAACCCAGTACCTGGCTTCGAGCGGCTCATTTACCCTCTGGCTACGTCCGGCTCCATCGCCAGATCTGCAAATCTGGCTGCTTCGCCGTCCTTGCCAGAGGCCAAAGCAGCTCGCTCTCGGGCCAACGGTAGCCTTTTCAGACAGAACCTCGTGAGGCCGACATTGCTCCGCTGCTTTGCGGCCGGCTCCTGGTAGTCGGGTTGCCGCGGCGGAACCTCACGATCTCTGCCGCCGCGACGGCACCTTGTCCGCCCGTCTGCTCAGTTTCCTGCCGACACGGCTGCAACCGAGCGGCGAATTTCTTCCATCAGGCTTGCAGGCAGCGGGCCCCTGGCAGCCGCAGCGGCGTTTTCCGCCAGATGATCAAGGTTGCTTGTGCCGACGATCGTCGTGTGGCAGTGCGGGTGCGAGAGCGTGTAACGCAGAATCAGTTCGGCCGGCGACATACCGGCCGGCAGGAGTTCAGCCAAACGGGCTTCCTCCCAAACCTTATTTAGCGCGGGCCGCTGAATTTCGGCGTCGGGGCCTCCCTGGGCAACACCGCCGCGGAGGATGATCCCAGCCCCTGTCGCCGCCGCCGCACTGATAGCCTCGTGATGCTCCGGGGCAAGGCATGAGTAAGGCAGCTGAAAGGTGTCGAACACGCCCAGTTCGATCAGCCCACGCAGGTTTGGCAGTTTGGTCGAAACACCGATCAAGCGGATCAGCCCCTGGCGGCGAAAGTCGAGGAGCAGATCGATGAGCCCCTCACGCTTGAGCGTTTCGGCGTCACCGCCATGAAACTGCAGCAGGTCGATGGTGTCGGTTCGCAGCCGCGTAAGGCTGGTCTCGAGGTTTCGCTGAATGACCTCCCGTTTCCAGACGTGGTCGATCTCCAGGTGATCCTCGTGCTGACGGGGAACGCAGCCGCACTTGGTGGCCAGGATAAACTCCGCCCGCCGTCCCGCCAGGAACCGTCCAATCCGCTCCTCGCTGACGCCGTAGTCGGGTGAGGTGTCGATGAAATTGATGCCGGCATCAAGGACGGCGTTGAGCATGCGTTCGGCATGCTCATCATCAACGACGCGCACACCCCAGGTCCGTGGCCCACGCAGGCCCATGCTGCCATAGCCGAGCTGGCTCACTTCAAGATTGGTGCGGCCGAGTTTGTTCCTGATCATCGAAACTCCGAGGCGGTGAGGGCGGCCGCAAACGCGAGCAGGTGCCAAGCCAACAATCGCTGCCCGCTTCCTGCCGGCTGCGGCGAGTCAAAAGCCGGAATCGAGTGGACGAGGCCGGAGGTTGCCCCAGAACCTCGCAGTTGAGCAGCAGCCCCATCGCCGGGGGAGGGCCGCCAAAAAAGCCGACGTCGACCGGCGGAGACCCGTTTCCGTCTGGCAGCCGGCGGCTGAGCAGGGGCGGCTCAACGGCGCTGCCCGCCTGCCCTGCTGCCCGCATCGACGCTGGGGAGGGCTTGTCGGTCATGGCATCGAGTTCGAGGACCCCAGTGCATGTTCAACCAGCGGGGCGGTTTCCCCCCGACCCACCCACGATAAACTGTGATGACGGCGGCGAATACCGGCAGCAGGCGGTGTTTGGGCCAGCACTGGGGCGGGCCGATGGTGGAAGACAAACCAACAGCAGGACCGCGACTGAACCGGCGGGCGACTGCGGCCACGGTGCCTGCCTCGTTGCGGCCCCCGCTGGTCATCACCCTGGCGTGCTTCAGTTTTCTCGCCGTTAGTGGCGCGCTGCTCTCCGGTGCTCGGTTGCTCGGCTGGCTGGGCGGCGGGCCCGCACTCGGGCCCCCGGGCCTCTGGCTTTTGCTGGGGCATGTGGCCGGCGGCTGCCTTGCCCTGCTGCCGCTGAGCTGGTTTGTGATCGGCCATTGGACGACGGCCCGGCGGCATCCGAATCGGGCTGCCGTGTCCCGCGGCCGCTGGCTGGTGGGCACCGTCGGCGGAGTTCTCGGCTCGGGGCTTGCGCTGGTGCAGGTTGAGGGGCTGCCGCAACTTCCTGCCGGGGGCGTGGGGCGAACCGCGGCCCTGCTGCTGCATGGGCTGCTGCCGCTGCTGGCAGTGGCGGTCTATGTTGCCCACCGCCGAGCCGGGCCGGCCCTTCGCTGGGGCGGCTTGCGGTGGTACGCCGCCGCGGCTGGCCTCGCCACTGCCGGCTGCCTCTTGGCTGGAGGCCTGCCGACCCGACTGACTAGTCCCGCGCCGGCGGCCGGCACTCAGGCAGCTGACGCCGTCCAGCCGGCCAGCCGCTTCTGGCCGGCTGCGACCCGCACCGCCGATGGCGGAACCATCGCGGCGGCAAGCCTGATGAACGACGACTATTGCCTGCGGTGCCACCAGGACGCCTATCGGTCGTGGTTTCATTCCGCCCATCACTTCAGTTCCTTCAACAACCCGGCCTACCTCGCCAGTGTCCGGGAAACCCGTGCCGTCCTCGAACGCCGCGATGGCTCGGCCCGGGCCGTCCGCTGGTGCGGCGGCTGCCATGATCCGGTCCCGCTGCTCTCCGGCCGGCTTGATGACCCCGACTTTGACGACCGGTCCGATCCCGCCGCCCATGCCGGCATCACCTGCACCGTCTGCCATGCGGTGACGGATGTCCACACGCTTTCCGGCAACGGCGGCTACACGATCGCGCCGCCTGAGCACTATCCGTTCACCGCTGCCGAGTCCGAATTGCTGCAATGGCTCAACGGCCAGTTAATCCGGGCCAAGCCCGACTTTCACCGGCAGTCGTTCCTCAAGCCGCTGCACCGTTCGGCTGAGTTCTGCGGCAGCTGCCACAAGGTCTCGATTCCGCCGGAGCTCAACCACTACAAGGATTTTCTCCGCGGCCAGAATCACTACGACTCCTTTCTGCTTTCGGGCGTGTCGGGGCACGGGGCTCGCAGCTTCTACTACCCGGCCACGGCCAGCGAGAACTGCAACGTCTGCCACATGCCGCTGACCCCGAGCGATGACCCGGCCGCTGAGTTTTTTCCCGGAGCAGCGGTCGCCTCGGTGCACGACCATCTCTTCCCCGCGGCCAACACGGCCCTGCCGACCCTGCTGGCGGCAACGGCCGAGCAGCCGGAAGAAGTGAGAGGCTTTGCGGCCGCCGCCACCGCCCACGCCGAGTTCCTGCGGGGCACGCAGCCCGACGGCCTCGATCGCAAGCTGCGGGTCGACATCTTCGGGCTCAAGCCGGGGGGACGAACCGACGGAGCCCTGCAGGCCCCGCTCAGACCTGAGCTGCCGCCGCTGGTGCCGGGCGAGACCTATCTCATCGAGGTGGTGGTGCGGACACTGGCCGTCGGCCATCACTTCACCCAGGGAACGGTCGATTCCAACGAGGTCTGGGTGGAGTTCGCTGCGGCTGATCGCCGCGGTCGGTTCGCCGCCAGCGGGCTGGTCGCGGAAGCCGAGGCCAACGGCCCGGTCGATCCCGATGCCGCCCGCCTGGCCGCGACGGTCGTCGACCGGGATGGCAAGCGAATCGATCGCCGCAACGTGCAGGACATCTTCACCGCGGCGGTCAACCACGAGATTCCTCCCGGTGCCGCCGAGGTGCTGCACTACCGGCTGACGCTGCCAGCTGAACTGAGCGGTCCGGTGACCCTGTCGGTCCGCGTTCGCTATCGGAAATTTGACCGCGGCTACGTCGATTTCATCGAGCGGCAGTTGGCCGCAGATGCCGCGGGATCGCTGCCCTCTCTTCCAATCGTTGACCTCTGCGACGACACCGTGACGCTGCCGCTCGTCGGTGACCCGCCAATGGCTGCCGCCGTCGCGGAGCAACGGTCGCCCATCGAGCCGGCATGGCAGCGGTGGAATGACTATGGCATCGGCTGTCTGCTTGAGGGGGATTTTCAAGGCAAGCGGGGCGAGCTGAAGCAGGCCGAAGCGGCCTTTCGCCAGGTCACCGCCGTACCGGCGGGGGCGGCCTACGGCTGGATCAATCTGGTGCGGGTTTTTCTTCAAGAGGGGCGTCTGGCTGAAGCGGTCGCGGCCGTCAATGCCGCTGCCGCCGCCACCCCGCCGGCCCCCTGGTGGCAGTTGGCCTGGTTTGGCGGCGTGGTCGCTGCGGAGAATGCCGCGACCACAACCGATCTCGACCGAGCCGTCCGTGACTTCGAGAAGATTCTCGACCCCGCCAACCAGCCCCGCTCGCGCGGCTTTGACTTTTCTCGCGACTACGTCGTCCGCAACCGGCTGGCGGACACGCTGTTGAAGCAGGCGGTCGCCGCCACCGGGCCGGCCCGCCGCCGGTTGCTGCTGCGAGCGGCTGATCACTACGAGCAGACCCGGCAGGCCGATCCAGAAAACCTCATCGCCCACTACGGGCTCGCCCAGTGCCACGCTCGGCTGGCCGAGCATGCCAGTTCGACGGCTGCCGAGCAGGCGCGGGCGATCGCGGCAGAGCCATTTCGACCAGACGGCCGCAGACTGCCGCGGCTCTTTGCCCTGCGGGATGAGCTTGCTGACGCCGCTGGAACTCGTCCGCTGACAGCTGGTGAACACGCGGGGCTGGCCGCCATCCATCGGGCGGTTCACAGCCTGCTGCGGCCGGACGAGCAGGCGGTCGCCACGGCCGTCTCAGCCCTCAGGACGCACGATCCGGCCGCCGACCGGGCTGCCGAGGTGGTGCCGATTTATCCGCTGAAGCCACTCCGCCGCCCGCAGGCTGCTGTTAGTACCGGCAGATC